>JASLWR010000037.1 GCA_030740765.1 Thermoplasmatota archaeon | reverse complement strand
CTGTTGTGACTGATATATCGCCCCCTATCAGTTCAGGGGGCTCGACTGCGATAAAGTCCGGTTTTAGAACCGCACAGGCACGCGAAACCGATATGTCATTTGTACAAACCAGGGAGGAAAGGTTCAGCTTCCTGCACCGCGTTATAAGATCTGAAATATCCGCGATCCCAATTCTATGCTCGGAATGATTTATTAAGGTACCCACCGCCCCGGCACTCTTGACCGCTTCAGGTGTCACCCATCCAGTGGTTGAACCGGTAGACACGTTATCGATATGCTGGGCAAAAACCGGGAGGTCAACATTATTACACATTAAGCCAAGATCCACCTGTTGCGGGCATACGACGAACTCTATTCCGGTTTCATCGGCAACCTGCTTGCACATGGTGGCAAGTCTCAATGCACCACCCTGATTGATTTCTGTGTAAGTTTTCATATTCAGTACGATTATGGGTTCTTTCATAGTATCAGCACCAATTTTTGCAGGGGTTCTTAATACTACATTCATATAAATTGGTTTGCATTTTATTTATAACATGAGCCAGGATTCGAAACGGCTAGTATCTAGAGAATCTTTTCAATCAGTCCGCAAATCCTTTCTAGAAATTCCTGATCCTCATGCGAAAATGGAGATATCTCATGAGAATCGATGTCAAGTTCACCCATTATTTCTCCATCCTTCAAGATAGGAACAACTATCTCCGAGCGAACCGAAGAACTGCACGAAAGATAGTTTGTTTCCTTTTGCACATCGGGTACTACAAAGGTCCTTTTTAAGGCCGCGGCCTGGCCGCATATTCCCGAACCAAAAGAAATTTTTTTATGATCCGTTGGCGCACCGGAAAAGGGTCCCAGGACCAGTTCGTCCTTTTTTGATCCATCCACGAGATAGAATCCAACCCAATCGTAGTAGGAGATTTCATCCCTTAACAGCTTGCATATTTTCTGGAGCTTTTCATAAATCGTTTCAGGTCCATCGAGTAAATCGACAATCTCTTTATACAGTCTTTCGAAAGGTATTTTATTCATAGTCATGCACTCATCCATTCATCCATGGGTAGCCCATAATTCGTTACGAAAAATAATTTGGAAATAAAAAATCGATATTATTCGATAATAGTAATACTTTTACCTCCATGCTGGCTCTTTCTAACTCTGATATTTGCATAGATGGGGATCTCCACGTTGGCGCCGACCACCAGAGCCTGTCCCACGGGTAATCTCTGGATCTCGTTGGCCGCTCTTGCGGTGAGTCCTTCCACTGACGCTATTATAGCTTTCAGATCATTGGGATTGGTAACCCTGAGGATTATCTGGGTATTGCATTGACTCAGAATATTCTTGTCGATCCGGGCAGGTCGCTGGGTGACGATACAGAGACCAAGGCCGAATTTTCTCCCCTCCGAGGCTACGGACTTTAGAATATCGGAAGATATCGCAGTCCTCTTTTGCGGGCAGTAATTGTGGGCTTCTTCCACTACAACTATCACCGGAGGTATGATGTCCAGTTTCCGCTTGTGGAATATCGAACCTATCAATAGAGAGACGGCCAACTCCTGGATATGAGGTTTTACTCCCTTCATATTAATTACTGAACACTGCCCCTTTTTTACTATCTCCCCCAGAGGTGTGGGATTCTCCGAAAAGAGTCCGTAAGAATCCAGTCGTTCTACGGCATTTATCACGTTCCATTTCGCGTTATTCCGATCCAGTTCAGCTTGAAATATAATATCTTTAATACTGTAATATTCGGTACTGTTCGATAATATTCGTATCGCCTTGTGAAGAACACCAAGCTGGCTTCCGGTTCGTTTGAGTCCGCTGAGTCTGAGGATGTCATCCACTTCCAGGTTCATACCGGAGAAGGAAAGCGGTATCGACCCCGGAGCGTTTTCACTGTCAATGGAATATTCCGTAATGTTTGAAGCGTAACCTTTGGGTGTTATCCCAAAATCATTCATGTATTTGATATCGTTGTAATTCAGATTCGGTTGGATCAACGAAGAATATTCCCCGTGCGGATCGATTATTACAATGGGAATTTCTTTTTCCACTAATTCCTCTACGAGGACACCCACCACATAGGATTTTCCGCTTCCGGTCCGGGCAATAACAGATATGTGTTTCTGGACCATTTCGTTAATATCGAGGCATATCTTGAGATCATGTCCCTTTAGCAAGCCCAAATATGCACCGGTTTCATTGGACGCGTGCAGGCCTATTACGGACTTGATAAAATCGTTTTCCGCCAGATATACGGTCTTTCCCGCCATAAGCGGCGTTGTGGGCATTTGTAGAACATTTCGCTTGTCACGGTATCCAAGGATGCTGACGGATGCTGATACGTTACCGGCATCCGGTAATTCAGGGGTCTCACGTGGGTTACTCGAATAATGATAATCAGATATTTTATCTTCCATAGTGTTATTGGAAAATAGATTCCTGGCTTCCATGAACGTCAGGTCGGTTTGCCGCTCGATGCCGGTGATATGTCCAAGTATCCATCCGAAAATATCATGGTTCACCTTGACAAATGTCCCTTTCGTGACCCTTTCGGCCTGGACCGCGAACCTGAATTCATCGCTTGTTACGTTGCCGTAGATTATACCCAGAGATATCTCGGTAATTGACATTGGATTTGGGGTGGGGGCGGTGGTTCGGTCCATTTATCTGCTTCCCAGAAATTTTCTTTAATTCGGTTAATTCCGCGGAAATAGGTAAATCTTTCCCTCAATATTATCCTTTTGGAATTGATCGTGGATCATAAAAGACGAACGGGTTGTGTGAAAAACCGGCAAAATTTAAAAAGGTAGTTTATTTATCCAGGTGAACCGGCTTGACAGTTCCTACGACCATCAACCTAAGACGGTTTGTTTCCCAAGGGTCCAAATAAGACCGAACTGGACAGCCAAAAACCTCAAACGAATTTACCCACGTGATGGGCCTGTAGGGTAGCTTGGTTTATCCTTGTGGCTTTGGGAGTCACAGACTCCGGTTCGAATCCGGGCAGGCCCATTTACGCTCGTATTGAGGAAATGGGATTGTTAGATGTGAGCCGGAACGGCTTACATCGCAATGGGCCCATTTGTAAGTGAAACGAACTTTACCAGATGGATTCTATTTTGAAGAGAAATCCAGTATAGTTTTGTAGAGCCTATCATTTCCCCTTTCTCTTTTTTTGAATGATATAACGCATGGTATGCATAAAAGGAAATCACCATTAAGAAGGTTCGACTTTGTGATAATTCGCACCCAATTTATTGGTTTTAATTCTGGTATAAAACTCATTCTTGGTTGTGGATGTTGATATCTCGTCACAGATTTGATGTCACTTCTTTTTAGATGGAAATCTAGATTTCGTTTGATGTTCTTCAAATGCCGATCAACCAATACCGAATATTTACTTGTAAATATAACGTCCTCATCTTCTATGCTCAATCTTCCTTTTCCAAAATAAATAATTGGGAAACAATACATTCCTTTTTTATTGTTTTGAGGAAAAGAAGAAGGTATATTCGTATATATCACATTGAGTTCAGGATTCGTGGATTCAGGAAGAAGTATTGAAGAAAATCCTTTTAAATGATCCACAGAACTAACCCATACCTTACGGAACATAATTCTCATACATTCTTCATTATCCTATATATTATTTCCATTATGTGATAGAAAAATAATCACCCAACAGGTATGGTTAGTATCAACAGTTGGGGTGATTTCCCCTTGTATCCTTTCACCAGACTCTTAATAACAACATAATCCTCTTCATTCTCACGTACCCCACAGTTTAGAGCATACGCTAATATTGAAATACAGAAATAGGTTTAACTCAGTTGGCTCCGGTTGGATAAACTGTTTAAACAGCTTCCAGGTCCTCTTCATCGCAACCCGGGCAGTTGGTAAAATCATCAAAACAGTCCGTACATAGCTTGGCTCCGCAGTTGTTGCATTTAACATATATGATAGTATCGTTTCTACACTTTGTACAAGTACCCAAATAGATCACCTCGGAATTATGTATAATTTTAATATTACAAATAATTATTGACAAATTTAGAGTCTAGTGGTTTGGCCCAATCCATCTGATTCCCACATTCGGCCATATCTCCCCTCTCTTCCGTTTCCAGCCAGTACCCTTCATTCTACGCCAGTAGATCGGGCAGGGCAGTTTTTCCTGCATCTTGATAACAACATTATCCACCTTAATTTTATCCAAAGTAATCTGTCATGTAAAATTATTTATCCGATGGGAAATAATGGTTTCAACGATGGAACTGCTGACGATTTTCATAATTGGCTTCGCAATATTTGCCTGTCTCTTCTTCGTCTGGGTTCTAGTCTGGGGTTTTCGAGGCCTGTCCGAGAAGGAGGACGATAATCCGGTTCATATCCAGGAATCCTCATGGCAGCCCATCGAGTCCAGGTACGGCAGCCCATATCCTTCAAAGCAGCAGGCATATTCTCCCTATCCGGTTTATCATCAGGAAGCTGCAGTATGGAATCCCTACGAAAATTACACGGACGCATATTATCAATCATACCAGCAGTATCCTTATGTAAATGTGGCATGGGACGATAGTCCAACCTATGAGGAAGAATATAAGGTTACACCCCCACGCATTGTCCCAAAGATGCCAAAAGAATATAATAAAACCGTATCCGCTGCCAGTGACCCTCAGGTTGATTATGCTGCCGAGCCTCCTGCAAAACCTTCAGCTCCTATTGAATCATATCCCGGCCAGTTTGCAACCGAGGGGATGCATGACATCGTAAAGCTTGTTACAAACTACAACGCGGTATCAGCTGCGGGATATCCGGCTTTCGCCTCCTCGGAACCCAAAGTATTGGGTCCGGGCTCATTGGCCGGACAGCAGTTCTACAATGTGAAAGATTACGCATACACCGCCGATGAAATAATGCCTCCCCCTTCTGTGGATCGACCTGATTACGTTGAGGGAGAGATAAAAGAAGACTTACCAATGCTTCAAGCTGTTACCCCTGAATCACAGGCTCCTCGGATCGAAAAGAGGATACGATCATACAAACAAACGCTGAATGAATCCACGAAATGTAACGTTTGCCTCGGCTTCATCAAAACCGGCCTGCCCCTGATAACATGTGTATGTTTCAAAAGTTATCACGTTTCGTGTGCATACCGAATGGAGCAGTGCCCCATTTGCGGCCAGGATCTTCTCAGTTATGATGATCTGCTTGCTGATGATTTCCCCGAAGAGATCACACTGAAACCAGTTGACGACACAACTTCTCCCATGTCACCACAACCGGTCCCGGTGGATAACCAGTCAGATATTGATAAACCCATTCATCAAACCATGGCCTCACTGACAGCACAACAGAAAGAAAAACTGAAAAACCTTCTTAGCAAATACGAAACCAACCGTTCGTACAAACCCCTGGCCACTTCTGACATTTTATCGGATTGATACAGCTATTAACAGAAAATTTTCGATTTTTTTTCAGGCAATAATCTCCGAATAAATGTAGGGAATATGCATATTAACCGTAGCCCCCACCTCCGGGAGTTTCTATTCTAAGCCTATCACCCTTTTTCACAATGATATTAACCTTGGACGGAAGAATTTTCTCTTTACCATTTTTTATTATGATGTTCCTGCCAGGTTTTCCGGATCCACCCCCGACCAGCCCCCAGGGCCCCTCATTCTTCTTTCTGAAAGTATCGAAACCTCGGCGTCCCCCAGGAACTCATATTCCCTGATGATCCCGTCCCCCCCCTTGTGTACGCCCGAACCACCGGAGTCTTTTCGTATCAGGTAACTTGTCACACGGAAAGGATATTCATGCTCGAGAGCTTCCACCGGCGTGTTCAGAGTGTTCGTCATATGGCTATGCACTGCGTTTATCCCGTTTTTATCGACACTGGCCCCGGTGCCCCCTCCAATGGTCTCGTAATACGTGAATTCTGATCCAGTTCGTTGATCTATACCTCCTATAGTAACATTGTTCATTGTTCCCTGGCTCGCCGACGGGATTCTGCCCGGTAGCGCCTTCGATAATGCCCAGAATATAACATCGGTGATACGCTGGGATGTTTCCACGTTCCCACCAGCCACCGCCGCCGGATAAGACGCGTTCACTATGCTTTTCCCAGGAAGTATCAAATTTATTGGTCTGAAGATTCCGGAATTCGCTGGAATATCCATTTTAACGAGGCATCTAAGCACGTAGAAGGCTGCTGAGCGGGTTACGGCGTGAACCGCATTGATATTTCCAGCTACTTGAGGGGAACTTCCCGTAAAATCCATGGTTATTTCGTCCTCATCAACTGAAACTGAAAGGACAATGGGTATTTTTTTTTTACCCATACCGTCGTCATCCATGTGGTCGATACCGAAATAAATTCCATTCGGGATCCCCTTGATCAATTCACGTACCATTCTTTCGGAATGGTCCTGCAGGGCATTCATATAAAAAAGAACTTCGTCCAGTGAATATTTTTTCACCAAATTCAGAAGTCTTTTCTTGCCCACGGCGTTGGCGGCGAGCTGTGCCATGAAATCCCCTTTTCGTTCATCAGGATTTCTCACACTGGACATGATTTTTTTCATAAAGGTATGATTCAGTTTTCCCCCGCAAAGCAGCTTCGTCGGAGGTATTATGATCCCTTCATCCTCGATCCGGGTGCAAAGTCCCATGGAGCCCAGTGTTTTCCCTCCCACATCGCAGTGATGCGCACGATTGGCCACGTAGAATGCGGGAGTAGGAATTTCATGTGTAAATATCGGTTCAACGAAAGTAATATCGGGCAGGTGAGTACCCCCCATGTAGGGATCGTTGAGTATAACACAGTCTCCCGGGGCCATATCCACAGTTTCGATAATTTTTTTTACAGATTCCGGAGTTGAGCCCAAATGTACCGGCAAGTGGGCTGCCTGGGCTGCGATATCCCCTTTCGAGTCAAACAGAGCGCAGGAGAAATCACGTCTTTCCTTGATGTTGGGCGAGTAACCGGACCTTTGGAGAACCGTGCCCATCTCTTCAGCCACAGACGATAGGAGATTTCGGAATATTTCAAGTTTTATGATATCGACTTCTACCATATCTCAATTCCTCCATAACTATTCACTCTCATGGAGAAACCGGGCGGTATGAATGTCGTGGCCGTATATTCCGTTATCAAGACAGGTCCGTCAAGACTATTGTGGGGTGCCAATCTTTTTCGATCAATAATTGCCGCATCCGATTCCTTCCCGTCATAAAATATCCGTGTTTCTCCGATCACAGAATCCTCAATTTTATTTTCCATAATATCGGGAACTACCGTAGGGGGTTTATCGGTAACCCCCCGCCCCTCCAGCCTGAGATTTACTATCTCCACTTTCTCTTTTAGGTCGCTATGACCGTATCTTTCATGGTGAAGTCGGTGGAAATCCTGAATATATGTTTTCGAAAAGGGTACATTCAGCTCGAAGGATTGTCTTTTGTATCGCAGATCGATGGACCTTGCAAGGACCACTCTTAGTGGGTCGAATTTCTCTTTTACCAGTTCTGACATCGCAGCATTTTCCAGTGGTAGAAAAGCTTCAGCAATGGCATTGAAATTTATTTCTTTAGAGGACTTCATGAATGAACGTGAATAATCTTTTATCACGTCGGTAAGTATCATACCGTACGCAGACAGCACGCCGGGATTTTCAGGAATTAGAACTCTTTTAATACCCAGTTCCCGAGCCAGTTCACAGGCGTGCAGTCCCCCGGCACCTCCATAAGTTACCAGGGTAAAATCACGAGGATCGTATCCACGCTGTACTGAGATTTTAACAAGGGCTCTCTGCATTGTTGCATTTGCTATCTTTATGATTCCTTCAGCCAGTTCCAATGAGTTCATGCCGAGTTCTTCACTAAGGTTTTTCAGGGAATCCATAGCAGTTTTTAGATCCAGGCGGCGTTTCCCGCCAAGGAAATTTTTGCCGTCGAGCCTACCCAGGATGAGATTGGCATCGGTTACTGTCAGTTCAGTCCCACCGTTACCATAACAGATGGGGCCCGGGACTGCTCCTGCGGAATGCGGTCCAACTCGGAGAGCACCTGCCGGGTCTAATTGACAGATCGAACCTCCACCGGCACCCACCGTATGAATGTCAAGAACCGGTATGCGGAGGGGAAGACCCGATATCTCGTAGTCGCTGGTAATGGAAGGCTTTCCATGTACAAGGGAGACGTCGGTAGATGTTCCACCCATGTCGAAGGTCAAAATGTCCTTGTATCCAGCAAATTTGGCTGCGTGAATTGCGCCAATTACACCACCGGCTGGTCCCGACAGCACGGTGCGAACAGGTTCCTTGCTCGCCCGTTCCGCTGATATTGAGCCTCCATTGGACTGCATTATTCGAAGCTGGCCTGGTCCTATCCTGCTGCTAAGTACGGACAAGTGTTCTGCTACGATCGGATGAACGTAAGCGTTCATAACGGTGGTGGAGGTCCTCTCGTATTCCCTGTATTCCGGCAACAGTTTTGAAGAAAGTGTGATGGGAATCTCAGGAAATATTTCCGATATTTTTTTGTATACTTGCAATTCGTTTGAGGGATTTGCATACGAGTGGAGCAGGCAAACGGCAACTGCATCGGTATTCTCCTGTGGAATCGTATTCAATAAACCAACGATCCCCGTGACTTTTTGAAGGATTACTCCATTATAGAGGGTCCGCTCATTGATACCAGTGACCATTTTTGGATCAATTAACGGTTCGGGTTTTTCCGGGGATAGTGCATAGAGGTCCGGACGGTTCTGCCTGCCGATAAATAGAATGGATTCGAAGCCAGCAGTGGTTATTAGGGAAACTCTCGCGCCCTTTCTCTCAAGTATAGCGTTAGTGGCAATGGTGCTCCCGTATGTTATTTCCTTAGGCCTGATGATCGAATCGCAGCTCTCAAGAGCTGCCTGCACAGCCAGCGCCGGGTCAAGCGGCGTGGACGGTCTTTTGTCTATAACGAGCTTTCCATCTTTAAGTGAAACGAGATCGGTGAAAGTTCCCCCGGTATCTATGCCAATTCTTCTCAATCCGAATCACCTTTTAAATGAACATGGGGTGAATGGTTACGATGCGTTATTTGTATTTTGGATGGCACGACTCCAACGGGATATGCGGATACTTCCAGAGTTATATATTATGAATTTGTGAGGATTTATCATACAACTTTTTTGGATTTTTTGGAACTTTTCCAATACTTATTTATAATTCTTCTTCTGTTTCAGTGCCACTTCGGTGGTGTAATTAATGAAGATTGAGACCGACGATGTAAAATGTATAAAAGAAACGAGGCTTACCATCAGGAACTCCAGACGGAGGACCACCGTTCCGGCCGAACTCGTGGAATCCATGAGCCTTAAGGACGGTGACAAGATCCGCTGGATCGTCCTAAAGGACGGGACTACATTCGTTGAAAAGGTTGATGGATGAGCTTTTGTAAATATTCAATCGGATGAGGGAAAATGAACGACCCATGGAAGAAGAAGGTGCTGTTGAGTATTATCGGTATTTCCATACTGGTGATCACATATTTCATACCGACACCTTCAGGTCTCACCTGGCAGGGGAAGATGATGCTTGGCGTGCTTGTCTTCGCCGGTTACATGTGGCTTGTAAAACCCATCCCCATTGCCGCCACTGGCCTTCTCGTCCTAATTCTGCCGGTGATCTTTGGTATCGTGACCCGGCCGGAGGGTTTTTCCTATTTTGGAAACAACGCGGTCTTTTTCCTTCTTGGCGCCTTTATAATTACCGCCGCCATAGAGAAACACAATATTCACAAACGTATCTCTATATTTGTCCTTACCCAAATGGGAGACCGGCCCGTTTTCTTCACTCTTGGGGTCTTTATTCTATCAGCCTTCTCGTCCTTCATCATGCCCGAACACGCCGTGGCAGCCCTCATGCTTCCTGTGGTCCTTTCGGTACTGGCAGTTGTGAAGGCGATTCCTAAGCAATCCAATTTCGCTAAGGTGACGCTGCTATCCGTGGCCTTCGGGTGTTCCATCGGATCTTTGGGAACCCTGGTAGGCGGGGCCCGTAATCCCATTACTCTTGCTTTCCTTGCCGAAACGAGCAATATTCACATATCGTTCTTTGACTGGATATTCTATTCCATGCCTGTGGTCCTCCTCTCCATTCCCGTTATCTGGTTCGTACTGATCAAGATGTTCCCCATAGAAATAACCAGTCTCAAGAAGGCACATGTACTTCTACGAAAGGAAGTGACCGATCTGGGTCCCATGAAACCCGCAGAGATCACCACAATATCCATAACACTTCTAACAATACTCGGTTGGGTGTTCCTTCATTATCAACTGGGTCCCGCCGTGGTTGCTATCTTAGGTGGTCTTCTTCTGTTCTTTCTGGGACTAATCGAATGGGAGGACGTGGAAAAACGCGTTCCCTGGGGTATAATTCTGCTTTATGGCGGTGCCATAACGCTTGGTGTCAACCTATACGAAGCGGGTGCTGCAGATTGGATTGCGCTGAAAGGTCTGGGACTCACTGGTAATAATCCCTTCCTGGTCCTAATAATGCTTGTGGTCATGACTATCTTCCTAACCAGTTTCATGAGCAACACCGCTGCAGTGGCAATGCTGCTGCCGATTGGTCTTGGAATGGCTGAGGTATCCGGTCTGCCTGTTATCGTTACCTCCATGACAATTGCTCTAAGCGGTGGTCTGGCCTTCATGCTTGTAATTGCTACACCTGGTAATGCTATTACCTATTCAACAGGATATTATTCCACCCGCGATCTGCTGAAATCAGGATCAACCGTAACTATTTTATGCGCCATCATATTGCTTGTGATCGCATTGACGTATTGGAAACTCATAGGTCTGTGGTAAAATGTTTAAAAATATATTGGTTCCGATATCTTCGGACTACTTTCCGAAAATGGCAATTCGCCGGAGCAGGGCTTTGGCAGAGAAGTTCAAGGGAAAAGTACACTTTCTCTATGTCGTTGAGAAAAAGACAGTGGAGCAAATGGAAAGGGCGGGGAAACATGTATTGACGCCCAAACTGATCTCCGAACTGGAAAAGGATATTTATCACACACAGGTCCGTGACATATCGAAAACAGTATTAGACCAGACCAAAACCCTCATGGGACCCCTGGATAATAAGTGTAATTATCTCGTTCGAAAAGGTGAGTTCAGCGATGAGATCGAGGGGTATCTTAAAGAGAATAGCGGTTCTTTCAACCATATCACCTGCGTGATTCTGGAATATAAGAAACACTCGAACCTAAAATATCGAATTTTCGAGAACTGTTCGGTTCCGATTTGGCTTGAGAGGGGTGGGGAAATCAAGAAGGTATTAGCAGCCACCACATCTATTTCAAAGAATGAACTGGTCCCCTCTTGTGCAAAGCAGATCGCCGTCTCGTTCAATGCTGAACTTTCGCTTAAACATTTCTCAGTCCAAGAGGAGGACGATGGTAAAAACGAGATCAAACTTCAAAAGGACTGGAAAGGAGTTTCCCACGTCGAAAAAGAGATCGTCAAGCGGGCCGAGAAATATAATGCGAACCTTCTTATTATTGGGAGGACCTGCAAAGCCTGTGGTTTTTTCGGATTCGGTACACATTTTCCAAAAGTGGTAATAGCCAAGAAAGCAAACATGAGCGTACTCATCATGTATTCCTGATATCCTTTTAACCGGTCATCTGCTGGCTAACAGTAGCATTCACCGAATCCATAAACCCTTTAAGCCCATCTTTTGGAATCGTCGCGCCAGAAGCAACAGGATGACCGCCACCCATACCACCCGTTTCTTTCGCTGCCTTGGATAAGGCTTCAGCGAGATCGAGTCCTTTTTCCACAAGCTCCTTCGTTCCCCGACCGGATATATTGATGATCTCGTCCCTAATTGTCACTCCCAGCAGGGGGCGGTTGCCATCACTGAGATACCTTATTGCCACACCGGTAGCCGTACCGGCCTGTTGGTCCTCGGCGGCAATGAAATAATCCATAGCATCGAGTACTTCTAAGCCTTTTTCAAGTTCGATTAACTTTTCCAGAACCCTCTCGTTGAATCGACTTGCTATCTTGGTTGCGGATTCCCTGAACCTACCTGGTGAGAGGCAAAATGCAAGAGCTAGTGAATGTTCCTCGAGGTTTCCACAGCCGTTGACTATACCGGCAATCTCCTCGATGTGTATGTCCATTCGAGTGGAATAATACCTTTTATTGATCATATTTTTCATTGTACCGTAATGTGCTTCTGCTTTTACCAGTCGGAGCATTAGCGCCGAATTCAGGGCAGTACGCTCCTTGGGATTCATCCTCTCCGGCACGGAGTCCGAGGAGAGACCCAATTTCCCAAGGAATTCCACAATCTCCTGATCGCGGCCGCTTAATCCCTTGAAATATGGATCGAAGGTATGTCTCAGCGATCCCGCTATACCCTTGCCGTACAGTTCCATTCCGGTATCGATCTTGAATATACCGTTCTTTACACCCAGCTCTGCCAGTAAGCTATTGAGACCTGTGAAGCCGTATATCTTCTGTTTATCCCCCGCAGCTCCCGCAAGGGCCAGATCAAGAAGGTCAAAGTTCCCTATATCCAAAACACAGCTGAAGAGAAAGGCCATGACTGATCCGCTGGTCTCGAAAGAACCGCTTATCCCGTGGTCATTGCAGTTTATCTGGATGAATTTATTGCTTTTGGCAACTACCTTGTGATGGTCCAGCACAATTATATATGCCCCGGTCCTGTCCGCCAGGAGTTCAATAAGCCTTGAATAACCGCTCCCGATGTCAGCAAAGACATAAAACCCCATTCTCTCCCGGGCAAGGTCGTCAACAACCGATTCATCAATCCGATTGACTACCTTCGTTTTTAAAAAATAATCAGCTCTAGCGAGAGCCCTCGTAAGAATGGCTCCAGCAGTAATACCATCGGCATCGTCATGGCAGACGACCTGAATATAATCATCATATCCGATCAATAGATCCGTTGCTTTTCGGAGGTCCTGATACAGAGAAAATGAGATTGGTAACCGGTCCTTAACCTGTTTATGATCCAACTCGGGTTTCTCGTCCATAACCACTCCTGAGAGATAGATTACTCGATAAGCAATTTGGCAGCTTCACGGGTATATTTCCAATCAGCAGGTAGCAGTTTCTTGTTCTTATAATACTTTACAAGCCTGCGTACCTTTGCCTCGGTAAGATGTAACTGCCTCTTGTTATGCAGGTCTTTCCAGTTGTCATGAAGATGCTTATGGATATTGAGAGCCCTTCTCATCAGATTGGTGAGGTCTTCGGGAAGTTTCATCCTGATACCGTGTTTTTCCAATATCTTGGTAATCTTCATCCCAGTAAACATCTTAACTAGCGGGATGCCATATTGGTCCCGAAGCGTAATCCCGATCTGGCTGGTGGAATTACCCTGTTTGTAGAGATCTACAATCAATTTCTCGATCTCTTTTGTTTCCATCTGAACCCAATCGGGTGTTGTCTCGTGGTGTGGGTGTACGGAACCCGATTTTCCTTTCTTTCTTGCATGTATTCGTGCCATTCGGTTCACCTGTTTTGTATGGGCGTGACCCAAATACTGCGTTTATAAAAAACGTAGTAAATATTTGAATATCGATCTTTTGGGATAATAATGGGTTATATAAAAAAGCTTTTGGCCTGGTTTTTCATGGAGAAAGGTCTTTTCAGTAAGGTTTATTTAGCCACGAATAGAAAATATTTCTGATCAGACTGTTTGAGTTCCTGTTCGATCCGGTCTGTTATGCTCTTCAGGGGATTGAAGAGAGAACCCACCTTCTTTTCAATGTCTTCGAAACTTTCGAAATTCTTTATCTTACGGGCATTTATAATGGCCCACATCGTCTTCTGGCCGATGCCCGGAAGCAATTGCAATCCGTGATATTTCCTGCTTATTGCCCCGGCACTGTTGTAAAATGAAACGAAGTCGGTCTCTCTTATACTAACGATTTCTTTGATGACATAAGGTAATTCACTTTGGGCGGTTGAAGTAAGTTCCTCGTACTTCACACGACGCTTTACGTGTAGTATCTCCTTTCTTTTCTCCAGGTCCTTTCCTATATACACTTTATCTCCAATTTTTAGCATTACATCCGGTTTTGGGATAAGCTCTAGTATCTTGAACTCCTTTTCGCCCAGACCGTAGGCAATAGGCTGACGCTTTATGTTACGTCGTTCATGCTTTCCGTAATGGAGATAATCCAGTAGATAGACGTGATCTTCCAAAAAAACCCTCCTAACCGCTTCCCTAATTAAATTATTATATAAATTTCATTATGGTTTCCATGATCTTTTTCATTTCTTCCTCGGAGGGCGACATTATTTCCTTTGCGAAGATTGCTCTAAGTTCCTCATCGCCTTTTGGAAGTATCTCGGCAAGCTTATGCGCATGGTATGAATTTATTCGATCTATCTTTTGCAGTTCTTCTATTAACTTCAGAGTTTCCTCGCTGGGAAGAAATGAAAAAAGTTCTGCGTGATGTAGAATTTCCCGTTTTTCCTGGGTGAATCCTTCGCGCTCGCTATCAATGAGCAACATCTTTTTAACTTCCGGAATGGATATGTACCTGTCGCCGTTATTACTTTTCATTTGCTCCACTCTCTATTTTGGATAATACTATCTTTCTTTCCAAGTTGTTCCTAGGATAGACTATTACACCGTGCTAATATAAAAATATTGGTAAGGAAAACGTGTAAAAAATTTTTTATCGAACCTTTCAATCCTCGATTATTTCCAATACCTCTCCCTTTTCATCTTCCTCAATCAGCTCGAACAATTCAATAGTTTCTTCTGTCTCACCCGCCACTGCAATTTCTTTATTCTCTTTATTTTCGGGTTCAATTATCTTTTTTGGCTGATTTTTGGATTCCTTTTTCACTCGTACGGGCAGAGGATGAATTATCTTTGTCCGTTTATTCCACACCTTGGGTGGTTTTTTCTCCGGTGAGAAACTTCGAAGGTGTTCAGATGTGATGAGTATTTGTTTTTCCTTGTTTCCATCATTGATCTTGATGACGAATGCTCTCCCCTGCTTACCTATCACCTCTCCGGTATGTCCGTGGAACCTATGATAGGGTTGTCCCTTGTGAATCGAAGGATCGATAACGATATTGACTTTTTCGCCGTTCTGGAAATTTTGAAATAACCTGGTTATGGGTGAAAGTCCCTTATCCCTTTTTTTTCGGGAAAGTTTCTTTCTCGTCCCCTGTCTAGGTCCGTGAGATCTTTTTACTATAATGACCAACTCCTTTTTCATAAATCATTATTGCCACTAAGTAAGCATCCAAGATGCCGGTTTAACTGCAATTATATATAAATATTTTTTTGTAAGCTCAAAAATCATCTTATCCATTATGATGGAAAAACCTTGCTGGAACTACTTTTCCCGGATATTTACAGTAAATCGGGCGACTTCGGAGATATCACTATTTCTGTTGGATGCCACTCGCAATTCGATAACAACGGAATCGGACTCCATTAATGGATATGGAGGTTGGACCCTTAGAAAGAAACTTATACTCTCCCCTGGAGAAAGTTCTATTGAATCACCAATATCTATCCAAGCTGACCAGTTTAAAGGATGCTCAATAGATATGGTCAAAAGGTCATTTTCTGCTCCCACATTGCTTGCTGTAACACCGAAATTTCCAATATTTGGTATATTCTTTGATACAAGAACCTCTTTTTCCACATATGGGCTAAACAACTCAATTGTGGATATCCGTGTTGATATTACGAGAGTGACCGTCGAGGATTTCCCGTTTTTTTCTTCTCCGGAAATACTCAGATTCAATAAAGAGTTATAAGGAAGTGATCTATCGGGATGTACTGTAATATTAACATAGCTCCTCGATTTCTCTGGAATTTCTAAATCGAAATCACCGATTTCCTTGTTATTGAATATATTCTGATTTGACCAATCCAGTGTCATTTGACGGTTACCGCCATTGGTGGAAGGGTAATCAATGTATACGTTCCAAAGCGATAATTCAGTGATGTTAACATACTCGAATCTTTCATATTCTAGGGATATGGAAAAATGATAATCTCCTACTCCATTGCCTGTATTGTTCAGTATGATCTCAAATCGAACCGCACCTCCGATATCCGTGGAAAGGGATTCATCCGGGGTAAACAATTGAAGATTTGGTACCTTGGGTTCGATATCCATCAGCGTCAAAGGTATGGGTATGAAACATACTACCAAGATGAATATAGAGAATATTCCAACAATCTTTTGCCTGACCTTCAAGGGGGATATATCGTTCAGCGGCGGGGGATGTCTGACACCGAAAAAAAGGATGAGAAATGCGAAAATGAACCATCCGGGATACCAGAATCCCATTACAAGTAGGACCACGATGGAAAAATAGGAAAAAAATTTCGCATTTTTACCAAATAGGGCCCTTGCGATGTGCCCCCCGTCAAGCTGTCCAGCAGGAAGCAGGTTGAAGGCGGTAACCAGCAATCCGACCCAACCGGCAAATGCCGTTGGATGTAGAATCGTATCGGAGGAAACAGTGAAAAAGCTCGAAATGAACTTGTAGAGTAGAGGTTCTCCAAGAACCATTGCCTTTACTGACTCCGATTGAATCGCAGTTCCCGGATAGGCAGAAGAGAGAATAAAACCCACTATGGTAACCGGAATGGCCACTATGAATCCCACTATTGGACCAGCGGCACCTATTTGCATCAACGCTTTCTTTGACGGCAGCGGTTCCTTGATGGTGATGAATGCGCCGAACGTACCCAGTATACCTATTATGGGTGGGATTGGAATGAAAAATGGAAGGCTGGCGTCAACATGGTTCCTCTTGCTTGCGATGTAATGACCCGCCTCATGAAGACCGAGTATAAGTAATATGGGAAATGCGAATGATACAGCACCAAATAGTACAAATGAAGGATGGCTAAGTACCTCGAAAATCTCAAGAAATGCACCCAGGGACCCATGGAGACCACTATCATATCCCGAATATGATGCCCACATTAGCGTACCCGCCCAAACGGTGGTAAGGATAGTGGCCACAAAAAGAGTGATATTCCATCTCAAACTTTTTTTTTTCACGGGTTGGGATTTGAAAACGTATAGAACCAACTCACCCTTATCCTTGAGAAGCGTTATAAGTAATCCCATTGTCTTCATTCGTATCCGTGTTTTGTCAAATGCATCATCAAGAGTATCCACTGATGGTGAAACGTAATAACTCAGGGTACCATTGATATTCTTTGAGTCGTAAATATGAAAATGATTTGATACTACTGAAGTGATTTCATCTTTTTTTCCTTCCAAAAAATGCTGGAAATCCACCCTGGTTTCGGTAGCCCCGGTTCTTTGGAACGGAAAGCCAAATCTCTCTTTTCTAGCCACGCCACATTCCTTCGATATAAAATAAACCTGCTCCACAAGGTCTTCCAGTGGGCGGCAGGAGTATCAGATGTTTACAAAAATCTTTTGGCGATCACCGCCATTCATCCCTCGAGATTCCATCGCTGTCCCACCTTTTTCGAACTCGCTGGATTCTTTTTGGTTTATCGGGATCCTCTTTCAATTTAATTTTCCCGGGAAAGAACCTCAGCATTACTACCTCTCCGATCTTGTCCACCCATCTATAAGGAACTGCAATATCCAGCCCGGATTCAATAATCTCGGGATTTGTATGTGTTAAGATCAACTCATATATCGCTCCTTTTTCCATATCGAACAACATGTTTTTGACCAGACCCAGATATCTTCCTTTGGGCGTGTAAACTTGCAATGAGATAAATTCGGTGGATTCGATTAACATTAAAAATTCTCCCCCTGGTAAATAGTAAGGTTATCGGGCGATAATATACCTAACCCTTAATAAAGGTTACCACTTTTTTGGGTTCCTCGGGTTTATATCTTTTATCTAATATCCACGTCCCGTTTCTTTTTTCTTACCACCACCGTCTTTGCTACCATGTCGCCAATTCTTTGTCGGTTTTTTGAAAATCCGATTACTATCAGCGAGATAATATAAAATCCCCCGAGCATTTCGAAGTAACGGACGACATTCCTGGCGATCACAGCTTCCAGTGATGTTCGGGCCTTTCCGACCTCCATTATTCTTATCCCCACTATCCACTTGCCCGGTGTTCTTTCCGTGAACAACTCGAAAAGAATAAAATAGGGTAATTGAAAGGAAGCCCAGATCGAGAAAGGGAATATGAAAAATACAATCAACATCGCTATGGTTTCGTCGGGATCCACGGGGTGCGATAATGATCTCATCCATAATGTATATATCAATGCAGTAATGGAGATTAAAAATAGCTGATCCATCAAGAATGCCGC
Source organism: Thermoplasmatota archaeon (assembly GCA_030740765.1). Lineage (GTDB taxonomy): Archaea > Thermoplasmatota > Penumbrarchaeia > JASLWR01 > JASLWR01 > JASLWR01. The sequence continues at coordinate 12,997 of JASLWR010000037.1, read as the reverse complement.
TATCCTTTGGAAATTAGTTGCCAACCTAAGCTTTCTCACGTTATCTAGTTTTATCAGTAGCATTTGAGCCGTTAAAAGCGAGTTATATGCCTTTTTTGGAGTCTGGTCTCGCTCCTTTGCATTTCTTTCAAGAAGATTATAATCAGTTATGGGTTGAGCATTTTCGAGAACCCATGAAGGATTTCCCCCCTGTTGAAGAACGCTTCTACTACTATAATACAATCCGGCAACAAGGTGCAACTTTTTTCTTACAGCATCCAAAGCGTAGAACATTGCTTTTCTTCTTTTGCCCTGTTCAAGACACTCGTACCCTTGTGTGAAACGCCTATGGATCCATCTATCATCCCAATTTGTTTTACGTGGACGGTAATTATAATTCTGTAATAGTTTTCGCCTGCTGAAACCGTTCAGTAGATATATAAGTATAAACGATAAGAAAAAGGCCAGCAGCGGACATACCAATACGAGATCCAGGGTTCTTGCTCCTCCGATGTTACCTCCCAATTCCAGGTCATAAACGAGATGTGGGATACGTACCAGGTCGGCTCCAATGAGGGTTCCAAGGCATGCCACAGTAAAAGACATTGGCAGCGCCTTTTCCTTTCTTCCCACTAAACCGTAAGATATGGAAAACAAAACAGCCACGAGAACAGGTAGAAGAAAATCCGGAAATTTAGCCCCAATGCCAATATCTGGCACAACGGAGGTAATTATGTATGTAACAAACGCGGTGACACCTATGCCAGCGGAGACGAGCAATATATTAAGCCGGTTCCTTACCCATAGGTATATGGCGAAACCGGCAGGTATCACTGCTCCGGACATGTTAAGCATCAACCAGCCCTTACCGGAAGCGATCAATGGAATGGACCCTATGGCAAATACGCTTCCCACAATAAATGCCACCACTATCCTTTGGTCAAGATGTATTGAACGCGCCAATGGTCGGAATTCCTCGTATATTATAAAAAAAATTAACAGGCCAATTACAGGCGCAAGGAGCATTGTTAACCCACCAACCATCTCCATCAGAATTCCCATAATGTTCCATATGTTTCCGGGGCTTATCAATTTTTAGTTGATATTGGTATAACATTTCTTTCACAAAATCCAAATAACAGTAGTATATTATCATAAAACTGTGAATTTTCGAGGTAACTGATACTTCATAGATTTGAACTTGGGATAATGTTCGCAAAATGAGCCCACTAGGAGACCGATTCAGCTGAATATTTATCAGATAAGTCAGTAGTAATTGCTGCCTGTAAGATGTGAAGGGGTTTGCAGATATGCCAGAAGCTAATAGAGGCGCCGACCACAATCCGGGGATGGTGGAACTGACCCGCTTTACCGGAGAGAATGCCGAGAAAAGGACCCAGGCACTGGACAATTTACTCACACAGTTCGGTGATCATTTGAGGTTCTGGGACTGGTCCGGATTTAATGTAAAGGATTTTGGTGACGTTTTTATTGATTTTCTGGAGCAGTATAACAGGTGGAAGAAGACCAAGGAGAAGGACCTGGCGGTTTTGAATAAACTTGTAGAGGACGATCTCAAGGGAATTTACAACAATTTTTTTGTAAAAAGAAAGGAGATCGAACAAGCAATGCTGAATATCGAGGAAGTTGAAGACCTTTATGCCTTGGACAAAAAGGTACCGAGGGCAATGGTAATGGCAACCATAAAGAAACTCGGGAACATGGATGTCCTTGAAAAGAGTATGGTTACTTTAAAAGAGAAGGTATATTCCAATAACAAGGTAACTCCGTCGGCATTGAGAAAAACCACGCTTAATTACATTCAATCCCTAAAGAACGAAGTCCTGGAGCTTCAGGGCGATCGGGGTGACATCGGGAGAGCCCTTACGTATTTACACAAGGCAAAGAACCTTTTCACTTCGAAGGAACTTGACAAGGCTTTGAACATGTGCAGGTTAGTCAAAGTCGAAATCGAGTATGCAAAAGGAATGAAGGCGGCAAGTTCAGGGAAGGAATATGTTGATAGGGATGGGAAACTGGGAATGGAGCGAGAGGTTCGGAAGAAAAAGATAATAACCAGAAAAAGGAAATCCCGGGATCCCCCGGACGAGAAACTTGAGAAAAAATGCAGCGAGATGCTCCGATCCACGAACGGATTATTAACAAAACTTCACGCGATGGGTAAGGACATCAAAGATCTCTTAGGACTATTCATGAAGGCGAAACCCGCTGTGGCAAACGGGGATTTTGATACCGCTCTCAAGATTGCAATGGAGGTAAACGAGATCGGACAGGGCATGCTCGTTCCTCCACCAACGGAAGAGGAACTTCGTACCGGTCGATATGCACTTCAGGAAGAGGAGTTTGATTTCGAGATCGTCACTGGAAGGTACTCACCTCATGTCATTGAGGAGGTGGATGAATTCGAAGATGGTGATTATATACTGGAATTCGAATGTTCCGAATGTGGCTCCTTCGTCCCGGAGAATGCCGAGGTCTGCCCCAATTGCGGAGACCTTTTCAAAGAAACAGTATTCGAAACATTACCTGATGCGGACGATGAAATTGTAGCAGAAGCGGAAGGGGAAGTTGAAACAGAAGAAGAAGTGGAATCGGAGAAAGACAAGGATGATGAGGCTGCAGGTGTAGAGGAAGATATTACCGGTGAAGAGGAGACTATCGTTTTAGCGACTATAGAGGAGGAAAAGGAGAAAACCCTGCTGCCGGAAATAATGGATTCCATTCCAGTCTCTGAGACAGATATGGAGACAATAGAGAAATCCGATGCAGAATGGAAAGATGACAGCGTCGGGGAGATTGTAAAAAGGAAACCTCCCGAGGACCAGATCATGAAGTTCATCAAAACGAAGCAGAAGGAGGCAGAAAATCTTGCTAGACAGGGGAAGCTGGATGAAGCAATGACCGCTCTCGATAACATACTCAATATTAAATCCGACTATACCCCCGCGCTTAATGACAAGGGAACCATTCTATTCACGCTTGGAGAGACCGAGAAGGCTCAAATAATATATGACATGGCACTTGAGATCGATCCGAAATCCATCGAGATATGGACCAACAAGGCTTTCATGTTCCACAGCATTGGAAACACCACCGGTGCATTCTACTCTTACCAGAGAGCACTTGCCCTTAATCCGAGCAACACGGAGATTCTAACCAATCTCGGTGCCCTTTACTTCGAGATAGACAAGCAAGATAAAGCACTCAAATATTTCGAAAGGGCCACTGAGATCAAACCCTATGATCCTGAATTGTGGTACTTTCAGGGATTCACCAACGAAATAATGGAGAGGTGGCCTGCAGCGCTCAAATGCTACAACGAAGTATTGAGGAGAGAACCTTTCCATGAGGAAGCTCTTTTCGGAAGGGATAAATGTAAGGACAAATTGAAAAAGGATGAAGACGAGTCTTGATCCACCTTCATTCTGTGAAATTCTTTCAGGTCCAATTTGATGAATAGATATCGATCAACTATGTCACTTTGTTCTTAGTAAAATCGATTTTATCGATGATATTTTCCAATCTTTCGGAAACATGAATCGTGTTTAATCATTCTGATAGTTACATTTTTCCGGTATTACTTATAATTCCCCAGTACAAGCTCCTCCATGTAGGTCTTTACATCGTCCAGTTTCTTCACTTCACCATCCCAGTCTATCAATGATTTTTTATATCTTTTCTCGATCTTCTCCACTGCCTTGTCCAGTTGGTCCCCGATACCCTTTATCCTTTTCTCCGTCACCACTGCCACGATGTTAATATCCTCGCCGCAAGCGAACATCACTGAAATATCACCGAAATCGATCTTTTTCAAATCCATGGATATGCCCTTTTTACTCAAGCGGCCGTAAACGGAATCGGTAATAAAATTCTTCACTGCCACAAGCATTGAGGACAGAACGTCAACATTCAGGTCGGTTATCTTTTTGAATGTGTAGTGCTTGATCAGCAAGCCGTAGGAGGTCATTAAAAATATTTCGTCGATGGGTAATTCTTTTTCTTGATCCCCCAGATCGATGAAGGTCGCAGGCGGTAGGAACAAGTCCTCATTTTGAGGCATGGCCTTTACTTCTGGCATATAGGTCGAATCCACATCAAATCTCTTATTTTGGGTTTTTTTATTGTTTATAAAGCATGAAACCTCATCTTTTTTTGGGCCGCTTTTTGGGGGGGATTTGGGGTGGGAGGGTTTAAAAAGTGGTTTTTCATCTGACGAGCGCACCCGCCCTGCTTTTTTTTTGTTCATCCATTTATTGAGATCCAGATCACAGCTGGGGCAAATCCCCACCCTTAGAGCGCAGGAGTCGTGATACTCCCTACCGCAACCGCATTTTATCATCGGAAGTCCGCCCTTTATTACCCCTAGGCATATCCTACAGCTAATCGAATTTTGGGAGGAGGTCAGCATTGGTTCTTTGTCTCCCGTTACTTTTTTTCGATGCGTTAGAGATTTTCTGCCGGCTCCACTGAATTTTTTTATTCCCCCCTTTGGTATTATAGTAATTTCCTCCCGCTTTTTCACCGTTTGCGTCACTTCCACCGTTCCCTCATATGGTACGATGGGCCCTCCTATCCCCGGCTTCTTTTTCAACTGTGCAGAAGAGGCAAGAGGGATGATTGGTCCTGAACCGGTTAGAGTCAGGGCCTCACTAGTTTCCTCCAATGACGGTTCTGGTTCTTCGTCGGCTTTTCTTTTGCCAGATCGTTTCTTTCTTAACAAGATTGTTAAAAAGATAATGCAGAGGAGAACCGGCACCGCCATCAGCGTCCACCAACCGAATAAGGCTGATTTATCCCCGGATACACTGGTAGTTTCGTTCCGTTTAACTGTGACAACAATGAAATCTCTGTCCTCGTTCCCACCAGCGTCCTTCACCACCAACGAAACATTGTAGTATCCGGCAATATCGAAAAGAAAAACGGGATTCTCTCCATAGAGAATAATCTCTTTTTTATCGAATGTGAACTGCCAACTATAGTTTGATACACCGGCGTTATCGGAACTCCCACTCCCGTCGAACCTCAATAATTCATTTTCTCTCACGGTTTTATCTGGTCCGGTATACGCAACCGGCTTTTCGGTGTCTACCACAGTAACGTTGACATAATCGAGATCGAGATTCCCTGCCTTATCGGTCACTTCGAGAGTTACGTTGTAAACCCCAGGAAAATGGAAAATTATCCAAATTCGGCCTCCACTTATGCTCTGGGAGGCTCCTCTTTCATAATAGGTCCAAAAGTATCGATGCACGCCCATATTGTCTGTGCTGTTCAATCCGTCGAGCCATGATCCCCCCTCCTGATTCAGAGTTCGGTCTGGTCCTGCCACCGCTGTCGGTATGGTGGTGTCATTCACGTTAACCGTAAATATATCGACGTGCCAGTTACCTGCATCATCACTCACGTTCAGGACTATATCAAAAATGCCTGCTTCTTTGAAGGTGTGACTAGATTGTTCACCATACAATATTAAAGCTCCTTCACCGAGACTCCAGACATAAAGGACTATGCCCATGTTATCCTTGCTTCCGCTCCCGTTGAATAAAACCGTTTCATCCTGATCGATATAACGGTCCGGTCCGGCTCTCGCCGCAGGTTCCTCAATATCCAGGACCGTCACAGTCAATGTGCTTTCGTTTAGGTTTCCCATGGCGTCTGTAACCTTCAATACAATTGGAAATCCACCGGCATTTGTGAAAAGATAGGTTGGAGTAACCCTGTACAGCTCAACATTTTCGCCATCCGTAAAGGTCCAGGTGTAATTGACCACACCGACATTGTCGTTACTTGCACTGCCGTTGAACGTAACGAGAGTTCCCTGGTTTAATACAAGGTCGATACCAGCATCCGCAGCGGGGGGTTCCGTATCCCTAACCGTGATAGTCATCGTATCCTCCGCAGAATTGCCCGAGGAGTCGTTTACCCGAAGCGTAATGCTATATATCCCTGGAATGTGAAACGTGAAATTCACGCTAGCCCCATATAAAATATAGTCCTGTTCATCATAATGGAAATCCCAGGTGTAGTTATCGACAGCCACATTATCGCGACTAAGGCTTCCGTTAAAGACCACTCTATCTCCCTGGTCAACGGTCCGGTCCCTACCGGCGTCGACCACGGGCCGTTCGATGTCCCTGATCAATAGGGTCAAGTTGTCTGTGGCCCGGTTACCCGCCTCGTCGATACCGCTTAATGTCACATTGTACCGGCCTGCAAGGTCGAAGACGAAGGCGGGTGTGGTATCGTACAATTCACGGATAGAGTGATTATAGGTTAACGTCCAGGTGAGATTTACTATGTCCACGTTGTCATGGGATAACGAGCCGTTGAATATCACCGTATCCTGCTGGTCGGCTTCCATGTCGGCCCCGGCATTCACCACCGGTAGCGTGGTATCGTTAACGGTGATATTCACAACGTCCTCAGCCCAGTTCCCGTCGTTATCTGTTACGTTCATTCGGATCGGAAAATATCCGGCATTGTCAAAGAAGAATGCAGGGTTTTGCTCGTAGAGGACCTCAGTAGTCCCGTTGTAGTTGAAGTGCCAGGAAAAATTCTTTATGAGAAGATTGTCCTGGCTCGCACTTCCGTCCAGTGTTATGAGAGTATGCTGGTTCGTTACTATATCATTCCCAGCATTCGCGTGAGGCGGTTGATTGTCGATCAAGGTTATCGAGGCCACCCCGCTTTCCTGCATTTCAGGTTCAGGATAAATATAACCCGTGTGATAACCGTTGGTGGATACGGTGACGTTGAATGGAGTGAAAAAGGTCTTGGCACCGGTATTTTCCGTGTATTCCTTTAGGATTATTTTCGGTATTTTTCCACCAGCGTCGGTATTGAAATTATTATCGTAGGAACCATTAGCATTATCTTTTATCCTCACCACGGCGTTCTCTATGGGCCAACCAAGGGTGTTGTTGAGGATCAAGGAAAAATACCAATTGACATTGACGTATGAACCCCCGTCTGTATTCGCGTCATTCTTGTCAAAGCTGGAGTTCAAAATCGCAATGTCCGAGTTTGAAGACAGAGTCAGGTCTGGGGTGTTGGGAGCTGAAATGCTCGAATTCTTCATCTCAATATTGGGTGACGAGGTAAGCTCGATCCCGTTGTTGAGATAGGATACATTTTCGATAGTCACTGCCGCTGAATTGAATATATCCACGCCTATGGTGTTGTTTTTCATGGAGGAATTCAATATTTCGATCTTGTTTGAGTATTTAATGTAGATGCCTCTTGCATTGTTCCAGTTCAAGATGTTTTCAAGGCGGTTCCCCACCGAATTTGTAATATGGATACCTTCCTGATTGTTCGGTGAGAAAATATTGTTTATATTGTTGTTATTCGAATTGGAAATGTAGATGCCGTAATCCCCGTTGTAGGTCGTAATATTGCTTATCTCATTATCGTTGGAGTTTTCTATATTCAGGCAGTGACCCTGCCCTTCCCCGTCAATGAACACATCTCTCGGGTCCGTTCCTATCAAGCGGATACTTTTGTTTATTATCACCCTTTCCGAATATGTACCCGGTTGTACGTTTATGGTATCTCCGTTGCTGGCATTGTCCACCGCCCATTGAATAATGGTGTAATCGCCGCCGCCTGAGGCGTTGACCACAATTGTTTCCCCTTTGCTTATTCCTACAGGAAATATTACTTCAGAATAAGGGAAAACGAGGTCAGGTAAACCTGCTAGAACCAGAAATAAAATTATTAAAATTACTGTTGGTCTAATAGAACTGGACATGGTTTCTTCCTGGTTATTTTGTACATAGGCGAAACGGACTTCCCATTTGACAATGTGAACATATGAGGTTTATTGGATTAATATGTGTTTCTATCCTAATGAACGTCTCATCCATATCCTACCGGTTAGAAATGCATCTTTTCTGCGCCAATTACCTCGCCAGTGGTCCCGGAGAAAAACACCTCGTTCTTATCGTAATCGCCTTTATCAAGATCCATAATTTCAAAACAGAGAAGCTCGGACGCCGTGGGTCCGATGTTCTTCAGATCCCATATTATAACCCTTTCACCCTGACTCCGGGGTTTAGGTATTATGTTGGTGACAAGGCATTGGGGTATCTTGACATACATGGTGATGGATTTCTTTTTGGGCGTGTAATTGGTAACAGTGATATAGGATTTAGTTGTCCATTTCGTCCTTTTCTCCCGACCATCACTTCCATCTCGATCTGGCGGAGTGTGTTCTTCATCGAATTGAAGCAGTCTGGATTGAACGTTTCCGGGTGTATTGATAAAATCCGGTCCTTCTCTTTTTTCGTATACTATACGATCTTCCACCACTACCACGTTCATTATATTCGTTATTACTTTCGCAATATCTGGCAATGGGAGACCCACTATCTCCGAAGATTTCCTCGCGATCTCGGGCAACAATTTCTGTATGATACTGTATTTCTCCACCATCTTCTTGAGTTTTTTTCGTCGTTTAATATGGGTCCTCATTCTTCTTGCGCATTCCCTGACGGCAAGCTGCACTTCTGTCTTGATGACGTCCAGGTTTGCTATAGCTTCTTTAGATTCAGAGGTGAACGGAATATTGGTGGAGGCAATGTGAATAATTACCATTACCGGACCTACTGGTATTCCTCTTCCTCCCCTCTGTTCAAGGTGATACTGCCTCCAGTCCATCTCCTCCAAACCCTTGGTGATCACACAGCCGCCCTGCTGGTATAACAAAGGAACACGGTTGGCAAACCGTAGGATCACTATACTCTTGTCCTTTGGCAGGTCCCCACCGTAAACCAAACCCGCCTCAACCTGAAAAGGGGTACCCTGAAACACGGAAGGGTCACGGGTCACAGTGATGATGAACTTGGCGTCGATCTCTTTTTTCAACCCTTTTTTCATGAGTATTTCGCCGATGGGAGAAAGACAGTCCGTGGGAGGTGACATTATGTTAATGGTCTCTATGGCTGCGAGCAATCGATTCGCATCTTCCAGTTTAAGTTTCGATGGTTTTGTCGTCTCCGGGACTTCTGCCTTGGCGCATATTTTTCTCGCGGTTGAATACGAGACCCTGGAAAACTCTTTTACGAAAAAAGAGGTAAGTTTGTAGGCCTTGCTGTCCTTGGCGATCTTTAACAATGTTCCGATCTCAAGTCCCTTTGGGTGCGGTTTGATCTCGACCGTTGCTTTCGGCATCTTATCCGTGGCCCTTTCAAACAGGTTAACCGTGCCGTCGGGCTCGGTCAATGTAAAGCGGGCATGGGGATTTACAATGGCCGTGGAGTGGATGTATTCATAGATCGATTGTTTCCGGTTTCGCACGTACCTGCCCTTGAGATAAACCGTGAAGCTAGTGCCGTGCGGCCTTTCCATGAGGATTACCTTACGACTGATCACCTCTGGCAGGTTCTTCTTGGTGTTCAGAATCAGTTTGACCCGGTATGATGGTTCTTCCTCGCCGGTTTTAGACCTGATCACAACGGCCTTGCCCGTGGTCAATTGTCCGTACATGACCACCGCGCTAACCCCAATACCTTGCTGTCCTCTGGACTGCCTAATAACGTGAAAACGGGATCCGTAGAGCAATCTTCCGAAAACATTCGATATCTGATTTCTGATTATTCCCGGCCCATTATCACCGATGGTAACGGCAAATTCGTCGGGGGCGCCTGTATCCTCTATCTTCACTTCGATCTCCGGTAGAATCCCCGCTTCCTCGCATGCATCCAGGGAGTTGTCTACTCCTTCCTTTACAGCAGTTAATAAGGCTCTTGTTTTGCTATCGAAACCGAGAATATGCTTGTTTCTCTCGAAGAACTCGGAGATCGATATCTTCTTCTGTGTTTTTGCGAGCTGTGCTGCCGTGACCCTTGCCAAACAGAAATCCTCCGAACATCGTCCTGTTGAATTTGGCCCTTATTAGTAACCCAGTTTAATAAAATTGTTGTTATTTACCTTCACCGCGTTCAAATCACATACGGAAAAGATGTTTAAAAAACGATATCCACAGAATTATTTCAAACCATCAACGGCAGGATCGATCACAGCCTTATCCCAGGATATCTTCTCGGCATCGGTCTATCTCAACCTCGACATAATCCAGTATTCCCTGGAGCGGCACCGAGGGTTTTCTTATTCTGATTATTATTCTATCCAGTTCGTAGCCAGTTAGTATCATGCGGGCAATGTTATGTGCCAGCGATTCCAGAAGGTGGAAACGACTGGTTTCCACTATCGATTTTATATCTTCATAGACAGACTTGTAATTGACGGTCTTGTCCAGCTCATCGGTGGCGACCCCCTCCCTGAGATTGAGTAACATGTCCACATCGATAAAGAACCTCTGACCAAGTTCGGTTTCGTGGGCATTCGTACCGTGAAAACCATAGAAGGCCATATTTTTCAACGTAATACGGTCGGGCATAACAACACCTTATCTGTGATGATTCCATGTCGTTCACTTGAAAAGTCGAGTCTTGCTGGCTCGGCTTGAAAGTCTGACATGTCCGTAGGCATACTTGCTGAGGACGCAGCAACGCCTGAAAGGTGTTGCATAGTAAAGCGCCAACAGGTGTGTCTTCACTTATATGCTCATACAATAAATTATCTCCCTTATCATCGATTAGGGAATTTAATAACAAGCAGAGAATTTTCCATGTTTGCACTATTGATACATTTTTTAGGATAAACTACAAATAACAATATTCGAATAATAAATAAAATCTCGGATTCCCATAATTACGGTGCAAAACCATCATCTTTTTCAAATTCAATGGAGCAACAAAATGTTGATAAACAATTTTTCAGACGGTTCCAGGGAAAAGAGCCTCCGTTTCACATCGAACGGCATGAGGAGCTTGACAATAGACGTACCAAAGGGAGCGATCGTAAAAGAGGCCGTCATTGAGCTTGAAGCACAAGAACTTCCTGACAGCAGCGTGATACGTCTGGGTCTTGTTAAAAATTGTTCACTTGACGATTTCAATTCTCTGGAAGAGAGACTGGAGACAAGCTCCTGGGGTAAGAACACTGTTAGACAAGGATGGGGTACTTCGGAGAGAACGACGTTTCTCGTTGGCGAAACCGGTAAATATCGCGTTATTCCTATAGACCCATCCTCCATGATCGGCGCCCACCCATCTTATTATCGGAGAGAGTTTGATGCGGTGATCATTCCCAATGGTCCTTTGCACGTAGATATTACAAATCTGATCAATTCCAGAATACCCATTATAACCATGAATCCCACGGTGGCTGAGAAGATCGGCTTATGCGCCGAGGAGTCGCTACATGCGGCTATTAGCAAACTGCATCTTAGTGATCGTCTACACTATGTCTGTGAACAGTTTAGGGAAGAGAATCTGCGGATTGGCGGGCGAGAGACAGAGCCGTTTGATCAAATTCTGGTGAATGCTATCAAACCGTCGGATGAAAGTGCGAAGGGAATTGTGGATACCGGATTTACATCCCAATCGATAGTCGTTATGAGTATGGACCGCAAATATGTTTACCTTGGATTTACGAGAGTGGATCAACTTCTCGGTGAGAATATTTTGTATACATTATTCCACCGGACCATCCAATGGTGCTCTATTGGAGGTTACATAACCAATATCGGTATCGATGTTTGTGGATTACCGGGAGGCTTCAAGAAACTGGGCCGCCTCACCGATATCTTAGATACTCCGGATTTTACTGACAAACTCAATGATTTTATAGAATCCAGTAAACCGAATGAGGAGGGGAATTACCCGGTAGAGATCGCCCTTTATTCCGATTCCCCCGGAATACTCATCGCAGGAAACGTCCGTGTGGACTGCGTTTTTCTCACCACCATCGCAAGGTTTGGTGGGGGCGAGCGGGATGTGGAACTAAAATTCGATTCCGTTCAAGAGAGGAAGAACGCTTACGTTGAGATACCGACAGTGGCGGACATAAAATCTGCGACTCTTAGAATCGAAGGCGACCTTTCCAGGGAGCGCTTGGCGGTTTTCTCCTTGGACGAACAGGACATATACGGAGTTACAGGTTCTACCCAGTACATGGTGGCCCAGCAGGTGAAAGTGGAAAACATTCTTACCGTTTCCAGGATCGGACTTCATCTATCAAGACCCGAGGGCGATGTGGAGTTGGACGCGGAGGTGAGGGAGGACCACAGAAACCTGCCGGTGCAGGAGGTTCTGGCAGTATCCGCTCTGAAGGGAAACGATATTAAGAAGAAGTATACATGGGTGGATCTAGAATTCGACAATCTGGTTTTAAAACCGGGGGTGAAATACTGGATACTGTTGAAGGTTAAGAAGGGAAAGGTGCACTGGCACGCTGACAAAAAATGCCCCAAAGGCGGCCTTCTGAAATTCACGAAGGACGGTGGAAAGAACTGGTCGGAGCACGGCATGGACGCGCTCTTTAAAGTATATTATAAAATGGAATCGTATGAAGCCTCGCCGGCTCTATCTCTTCAAAGCGGGGCTGATCATATATGGGGCTATTCCGGGGAGTTCCGGGAGGTAACTGTCATCTCCGATTTTTCACAATCCTTGACCGATTATATGGCGCTCCATGCAAGAGAGGTTCGGGGTACTGACGTGATCCGGATACCATTGACCTTCTCCGCCCAGTCCATTGGCACCTTGAAACTTACCGATCTCGAGATAAAATGTGAACTGCCCACCCTCGATATGAAGGAGAAGATGGAGACGGTTACCGTTGGCAAACAGTTAAGCTCGATACTTGAGTTGATTGCAAAGGTAAACGTGAAGGTGGCGGCACTCATGGAAATGCTTCCCAAGGAAGTTCTTGAGAATCTTGAGATGGAAGAGCTTATCTAATTTATTATTCACAAAGTAAAGTGAAATTTCAAAATGAACCAGTCATCTGAGGATAAAACATTTTTTCCTCAATACCAAAATTAAGATACTACTGGATATTGTATTAGGAGAACCCAACTTATACCAGAATTTGGGAGATTTTACAAGAAAGTGGGTATTTAACATGGAGGGTAGGGATATGAATTTGTTAT
>JASLWR010000036.1 GCA_030740765.1 Thermoplasmatota archaeon | reverse complement strand
ACGGTAGTAATCATCCTCGTCATCCTCGTCCTCATAATCATCATAATCATCATAATCATCATCTTCATCTTCATACTCGTCGTAATCATCCTCATCCCTGTCGTATTCTTCCGCCCCGGAATTGGAATATTTACCGTAACTCCCCTCGTAATCGTCGTAATCATCATGATATCTGCGTCTTAAAGCGGGTTCGGGTTCTTCTTCGGACTCCTCTGCCCAGTATTCATCTTCGTCCCATCTTTTTCCATCATCATCAAACTGTTCTTCCACTTCTTGATAGGATCTTCGCTCAAAATCATCGGACCCGCCTCCTCCGTATGTTCTCTTTTTACTCACTCGTCGGCGATCGGTCCTTTCTATCTTTCTCTCGATATAATCGATCTGATCCTCTATTTCGGCCAATTCATCTTTCAACTGATCCCGTCGATGGCGATATCGGTCTGTTAGATGCTCATATCTCTCCTGGGGTATGTATCCGTCCTCAAGATCCCAATCCAGTTGTTCGAACTTGCCTTCAATTTTATCTAAACGTTCCAGAATCACTTCTCTTTCATCCTCAAGACCCACGAGATTGTTCACCTGCGTGTGTAAATCTTCAGATCCCCTGTTTTGAGCATCCTCTTCTTCAGCCTTTTTCTTCTTTTGCCGAATAATCAGAAAAGATACCACTATGATCAATATGATGAAACCGGTTCCCAGTATAAAGATCATCGTAATATAAAGAGATGATAGTCTATCGGCCTCCACCGGGGTACTATCCGGTTTCTTCTGTCGGTCCGGATCATAATCATAATCGTCTAAATCATTTGGGACTCCATCACCGTCTATGTCCGGGTCTTCGGAATCAGGAATTCCATCACCGTCAGTATCCGCTTCTTTTGGGTCGATCACGAGTTTTATCTTGTAGGTATCCATTCCCCCATCGTTATCCCTTACAGTAAGTTCCACGAAATATGAACCCTCCTTCTCGAAGCTGTGGTTGACATTGAAACCATAGGCCGATAGGCCGTCTCCAAAATCCCAGGAATAGCTGAGTTTACTCGAATAATCCTTCGGGAGAATGTCAGGGTCCTGGCTTCCGTTTGAAGAAAAGTTGATAGGCTCACCAACCTTGTAAATCGAATTATTCAGCGGAAATTCTATATTTGCCGTGCAGTAGCGATTTTTGTTTTCTACTTCGATATTCCAAATAAAGTAATAGGATAATGACATATTCCCGGGATCCTGAAAATCCCATAAACGTACCGAAATATTATGAAATCCGCTTGAATTGAAATCGGGCTGATATTGATAGAAATCCTTGGAAATGCCAAGTGTATCGTTATCCAAGAACCATTCCACCACCGGTACGGTTTCGTCTATGTCCACGCCTTCAATAGACAGGTTGAGCGTCTCGTTCTCGTTTATTTTAATAACTGCATCCACAGGTACCTGATTTTCAATTACTGGCGGTCTGTTGATATTATTAACGGTCACATTCCATTCCAATGAGATGGATCTATCAACCAGGGCCGCTTCATCGCTCACCAGGAATTTGAATTTGTAGGGTGAATTGATGCTGGACGAATTTCCCAGGTAACGCGTGATGAATTGAAAGCTGCTGCTGTTTTCAAGCATGAGGGTGTAATTTTCCGTATCGGCCATTTTGAAAAACCACTTTTTGGTGTATTTTCCTCCGGGTAGTTCCTCGACCGTAACATTGAAATTGATGACATCCTCTTCATTTATAGAAATATCTCCCGGTTCTGGGCTCTGGCTTTGGATTCCAGGATTCGGTCTGTCAGTGACATTGTAATCTGCGTTGTATTCATTGTTGTCTTCCCTGCTTTCGTTGATCAATTGGCCTGGATCCAGCTCGCATCGGAACTGGTGAAGACCAACCGGTCCTGAGGCAGTCCATTCCAGAGTTGTTGTGATGTTTTCCAAAGCAGGTACGCTAATTACCGAAACAAGATCAATCTCAACTTCGTCATGAATCAATCTCAAATCAAGGTTATTAGCGGTAACCATAGAGGGGTTGGAAACCGTGATGTTCAACTTCACGGGAGTACCGACTATGGAACCATTAAAAGGGTCGAAGGACAAATCCTCTACACGAACATCGGGTTCGGCAATTGTCGCGGTGATTACTTTGTGGACAATAAAATTTCCATAATAGATTATGATTCCGTGTGAACCGATATCGGAAATGTTTCCCCAGTAATCATCGATACTCAATATATTCTGTGTATCGTCGGCTCGATTGCCCATATAGAGTTCTTTTTGAAAAATACCATCGGATATTGGGGCCGTGATGAAAATATCTTCCCCAGGTATATCGATATTGATATTACCGGTGGAAATGCCCGGTATATTCCCCGAGACGGTAATTGTGGAATTCGGAGCTACGGCCGGGATCTCATTTATGTTAAGAATATTCCCATATTCACCAACATTGAATGAAACGAGTTCAATAATTCCTTCCTTGATATCAATGGAAAAATCAGGAGTACTGATAAAAGTACCTGAATTGATCTCAGTTAGAACGACGTTTCGGACACTTTCCGAAAAATATCTGGTTTCGGTCCCGCTGTCCATTTCCACCATGTATGAATCAAAGTTCCCCGCTGTTACACCAGTGTTATTGAGACCGGTACAGCTATTCTGGTAACTCAGAGATTCCGTTGTTGTATCATTTATCGGATTACCGCCGAAATCACCAACGTTTTGTGAGTAAATTTGAAAGTCTTGACTCCATTTTTCCCCTTCGAATAATGGGAAATCGTATTCTTCCTGAGGCAATTTATGGGTATCGTTCGTAGTCAGATTGAACTCAAATGAATCGTCTTCGAAAGGCCAAGGTCGATCTATGTAAATGGTTCCGTTTTGAAAGCTGTCTTTTTTAACTATTGCATAGTCTGCAACATTTCGATACTCGCTGCCTTGTGTATAGGCATCGATAAGAAAATTTGCAAAACCCCCCCAGGAAGCTTCCAGAGAGAAGGTTCCGCCAAAATCGATCTTGTAGCATAGGTATGAAGTTCCATTTGCAGATATCGGAACAATAGTATCAGCGCTGAAGGTTGTGGACCCCGAGATCGTTCCATCGAGGACGAGTGCATCGTATTGGACAGTGACTTCTATATCGGTCTGATAGGTCCACGTGTCCCCCCTCACAATTGTAGGGACATCTATGGAATCCGGGAGAGCTCGATAATCGCTTTCGAAATTATCCGATTTATCGTCATTGACATGAGTGGATGAGTTTGAGGACTGAGCAAAATATCTTTCAGGACCCGGCTCAATCATGGGGTGAAGATTCATGGATACGATAATTACAGTTAAAATGACAAGGATCAATCCCTTGAATCGAATCGACTTGTTGGAGAACATGGGATTGATAATAGTGATTGTTACTTATATTCTTTACTAATAATATGCTTTGCAGAATAATCCGCCAATGATTGATGATATTGTAGATTGGCTTAAGTTCTGTTATCATAAAAACATTATTATCCACCCTTCACTATCCGGGTACGCTGAATTCATCAACAATCAATTTGATGTTTCCATCTGCCGAGGTAGCTAAGCCCGGCCCACGGCGGCAGGCTCGAGACCTGTTGGTACTTGTACCACGAGGGTTCGAATCCCTCCCTCGGCGCTTTTTTTAACAATCAGGATAAATCGCGAACATGTGGCTTAGAGAAAAATACATACGGCCAAAATCTCTTGAAAGAAGAGATTATCAGGTGAATATTGCGGATACTGCCACAGAGAATTCCTCCCTCGTTGTTCTGCCCACAGGTATGGGGAAAACAGTGGTAGCTCTCATTGTTTTGGGGCGGAAGCTGGAAGAGGGCAACATTCTTTTCCTTGCCCCCACAAAACCCCTCGCCATGCAGCATTACGAATTTCTTGTCGAATACATGACTATAGACCCCGAGAATGTCTTGCTCTTGACCGGGGAGATGAGCCCCAAAAAGCGGAGGCTCTTATGGACCGAGAAACAGGTCATCGTATCAACTCCCCAGGTCGTACAGAATGATATTATCTCGGGAGTCAAATCGCTGGATGACATCTCCCTAATAATATTTGACGAGGCCCATCGAGCAGTGGGAAAATATTCTTATGTGTTCATAGCTGAAAAATATGCTCAACAGAGGGAGAAGTGCCACATATTGGGAATCACGGCCTCGCCCGGGTCAGAATCCAGGCGCATCAGGGAGGTTTGCGGGAACCTTTCTATTGAAAGGGCCGAGTTGAGATCGAAATGGGATGCGGACGTGCGCCCGTACGTTCACGAAATAAAGATGAGCTGGATAAAGGTGGAACTGCAGGACAATCTGAAAAAGATCGCCAGTAACCTCGAAAAGGTCCTTAAAAAGAAGATAGATTCCTTAAGAAGCATGCGCCTGGTATGGAAAAAACAGATAAGTGTAACCAAATTACTAGAGCTTCAGAAAATAATACTCGCACGATTGCATGCGGAGGGGAAGAACGCCCCGAAATATCTCTACCAGGCCTTGTCTCTACAAGCCCAGGCCATGAAGATCAACCATGCATTGGAGCTCGTCACCACGCAGGGTATAAAGGTACTGAACAGTTACTTTGATAAATTGAAGGCGGAAGCAAGGTCGAAAGGTTCCTCGAAGGCTTCGAAAACCCTTATCAACGAGCCCATGTTCAAATACGCAATGGCCCTTTCGAAAATGGCCAAAGCGACCCATCCCAAGATACCCAAGCTGAAGGAAATTATAAAGGTACAGTTCATGGCTGAACCGGATTCCAGGATCATAGTTTTCACCCAGTACCGGGGAAGCGCGGACACCATCCTTGAAAGTATCAGGGAAATTCCGGGGGTGAGACCGGAAAAGTTCGTGGGTCAACGGAGCACTGAGACCGATAAGGGATTGAAGCAGAAGGAGCAGTTCGAGGTGATCAAGAGGTTCAGAGCCGGTGAAACTAACGTTCTCATTGCCACTTCCGTCGCCGAGGAAGGGCTTGACATCCCCTCCACGAACCTGGTGATATTCTACGAGCCGGTACCAAGCGAGATCCGTTCGATACAGAGGAGGGGGAGGACAGGACGGAAAAGAGCCGGAAACGTTATAATAATGATGACGAAGGGGACCCGGGACGAGGCATATTACTGGACCTCTCGACATAAAGAGAATCGCATGAGAAGAGAAATGGAGATATTGAAAAGTGAGTTCCGTGGTGGATTCATTGGCCCCAGTGATACGGTGGTGGCTGTCGTGGAAGAACAAGGGAAAAAAGGGGAAGCAAAGGGAACGGTCAAGGTGCCTCCATCAAGGCCCGGGATCGATATACCCGAGCACCCAACCGAGAAGCATATTCATTCGGTACAGGCAATTAAGAAAGGAATAATAAACGATAAAACTCCGGTCGATACCTCGGAGGGTTTCCCGTCACGCCTTTCCCAAGAGAAAATCGATGAAGACAAGGGCCCCGAGGAAAGAGAACCGTCTCGTAATCCGGTAGAGGAGGTAAATGTGTCAAGACCCGGGGGGCAGACGTCTCTGGGGGATTTCACATATCCTTCCGATATTTCAAAAATAGAAATTGTGGTGGACTACAGAGAATTCAATTCGGAGGTTGTGAAACATCTTTCCCGCATGGAAGTGATCGTAACCCCAAAACAGTTGGATGTGGCGGATTACGTCCTTTCGGATCGTGTCGCCGTTGAAAGAAAAACGGTCACGGATTTTCTATCGTCCATGATCGACGGATATCTGTTCGCACAACTTAAAAAATTGAAAACATACCAAAATCCGATACTGGTGATAGAAGGAGATGGATTATTCGCCACAAGGAATATTTCGGACGATGCGATCTTTGGTGCTCTTTCGGCGGTCACTCTGGGCCTGGGAATAAGTATAATAACATGCAAGGATTCAATGGAGACTGCGAGATTTTTACTGGCAGGTGCCAAGAAAGAGAGAAAAAAAGGGCAACCTATCAAACTCAGAGCCGGTAAGAGTGCAATGATTTTATCAGAGCAGCAGAGGTATATAGCTGAAGGCTTGCCCAACATTTCCGCCAAGCTGGCACAAAGATTGTTATCACATTTCAAGACGGTCCGAGCCATATTTACTGCGACCGAGAAGGAGTTAGTCCAGGTATCGGGGGTGGGTAAGACCATTGCAAAAGCTATCCGCAAAGCCATCGATGAAGAGTATAAATTATAGTGGTTTAACTATTCCTTGCCAGTTTTTTCTACTTATAGTTCGAACATTGTCCTAGATTAGTTCGAACATCGTTCTATAATATTTATATAGTTTTAAACCAATTCCAGTCTAAAGAAGTTTTAAATGTTTTAAAAAAGGTGAAATAAATGAAAAAAAGGATAGCAATACTGGTCGGGGCCTGCATGGTCCTGATGGCCTTCGTAGGAATGGCCGCAGCTACGGACCCCCTGGACGATAGCGATGCATTCGCCGATCCTGATGGAGACGGTGTATCCAACGTTCAGGAGTTCGAATGGGGAACGGATCCAAACAATCCGGATTCCGACAACGATGGTCTCCCGGATGGCTACGAGATCATGTACGGCCGCGGCACTGGTGGCCTGAGTGGGCTCGATCCCATGGACCCCACCGATGCCAGCGAGGATGCAGATTGGATCACTGTTAACATGATTCCGGCCGAACAGAATTCCCAGGGGTTATACACTGGACTGCCCTACACTAATTACGACGAGTACTACCGTCGTAACAAGGACAACCTGTGGGCTCCTACAAACCCTCTTAACGGCGATACAGACAGCGATGGTGTGCTCGATCCCGACGACGGATATCCGTTAGACTCCAGCCTGACCGGTGATATGGATAATGACGGTCTTACCGGTGGCGGCAGTGGTGACAGTGACGGGAACGGTGTTCCCGATAACCAGGAACCGGGCAATCCCGATGCTGACTCCGATGGCGATGGAGTGTCCAACGGCCAGGAAGGCCAGCAGGGAACAGACCCGCAGAACGGCGACTCCGACGGCGACGGTCTCGGTGACGGCCAGGAAGGCCAGCAGGGAACCGATCCCAACAACCCAGATACTGACGGCGACGGTCTTTCCGATGGTGAAGAGGCCGGTCAAGGACAGGGTCAAGGACAGGGCCAAGGACAGGGCCAAGGACAGGGCCAAGGACAGGGCCAAGGACAGGGTCAAGGTCAAGGACAAGGTCAAGGACAAGGTCAGGGTCAGCAGGGTCAGCAGGGCCAGCAAGGTCAGCAGGGTCAAGAAGGTCAGCAGGGCGAACAGGGCGAACAAGGCGAACAGGGTGAACAAGGAGAGACAGACCCCATGGACGCGGACTCTGACAATGACGGTATGCAGGATGGATGGGAGCAGGAAAACGGTCTTGATCCCACCGACCCCAGCGATGCGGGCGAGGATCCCGATGGCGACGGCATGACGAACCAGGAGGAGCACGACGCTGGAACAGACCCCAACAACGCAGACACTGACGGCGATGGTCTGACAGATTCCGAGGAAGGAGAGATGGGAACCGATCCCACCAACGAGGACACGGATAACGACGGCATTCCAGATGGTATCGACCCCGATCCTCTGGTATACAACGACAGGTACGACACAGATATCGTAATAAAAAAGATCAACGGTCTTGGTCAAGGTGGCTGGGGCGGACTAGTTCTCCGAAAGGGTGAGACGCTGACCATCGAGATCGAGCTTGGTTTCGAGGATAATCCTGCCACACCCAGTACTTTCCCTGAGCTTACTTACTCCGAACAGCCGGATAGCTGGGGCCCGCTGAACGTGACCATATATTTTAACCAGACCAGCTACGGACCGGATAACGTGCCCAACACAGGAGATGACGAGATCCAGGATGGAGAGGCAGCCACAACCACTGCGTGGACATCGATCGTCAACCAGATTCGTGTTGATGGTACAATGAAATACTTCCAGCAGAGTATCCAGGTGACCGTTCCCGACAGGGTTTTCGCAGGTGCAGTTTCTATTTCAGCTCATGCGAAACTCGGAATTCCCGGAACCCTTACCTACGAGAACTCTTGGGCTGTCGTAATGTAAATAATCGGGCCTAGTTTTTTTGCCCGATTTTTTTCTTTTCTTTTTCATTTTTCTTCACTGTTAGTGTGAATGCTATCGAACCTTAGGTAGTTCGAATAGCAACCAAGCGGTTTTCTATTGGATATTGTCAATGGTGCAAATCTTAACGAATCAAGATTCGCTTATCCCTGCCCACAGGTGTGCGGTCAGGTCTCGACAAAAAGTCGAAGTTTGCAGCTTGACAATGTGAGCGGAATCGTGGTCCTGGGGGGCTGATTCCGCTTCATTGGAAACAAAATTATTTATGTATTGTATCTATTGACAGTGTCGGGAACAAAATGGAGGATTTTCGAGTCCGGGTTTTGAACGGAACCTACAATGTGGAAGGAATGGGAGTGAGGATCGATCTCTTCGGACGAACGAAGGCCGGTAGATCACTCACCATGAGATACAATGGTTTCTATCCGTATTTTTATATTGTTTCACCAGACCAAAATCTTATCCAGGATTTAATGGATGATCCGGATGTGGTTCGATACTCAATGAGAATGTTATATGTGAATAATGTAAAAAAGGACTGCATAAAGGTGGAGATAAAGCACCCCTTCAAGGTACCTGACTACAAGAAGCGATATCAGAATCGATTTAAGATACTGGCCGCGGATATTCCTTTTATTCAGAGATTCTTTTATGACCTGAACCTCGCTTCTTCTTTAAAAGTCAGCGGTGAAATCGTAACTGATGCAGTTGTAACTCAAAATTATACCACTGATCTCGTGGTTGATGTAAAAGAGATCAAGTTCGGGCATTCATTCAGGACCGATCTGAAAATACTGAGTTTTGATCTGGAGAACTCGATTCGAACCGGCCGCATTCTTTGTATATGTTGTGCCATCAGAGCAGGTATGAACGATATCAGGTACGAGGTGCTACAGGGAATCGAATCAGATATCTTGATGGACTTTACAAAGCTTGTAAAAACAGAGGACCCTGACATTCTGACAGGATACAATATCGATAATTACGATATTCCCTATATAAGAAAACGAATGGTCGTGAATGGTATGGGCAACTCCTTGATGCTGAGCAGAAATCTATCCCCTGTAACCCCTGACAAGTTCATTGGGTGGAACTGCAAGGGAAGGGTCATTGTGGATGCTTGGTGGCAGGTGAAAAAGGAAAAGCGTCCCAAAAGGGAATCTCTCAGTTATGTATCTACGAAATTTCTTGGTGTAAGCAAGCTGGATGTTGATTCTAGTAAGATGGATGAGGAATGGGAAAAGGACCCTGAAAAGGTAATCAAATACTGCAAGAGGGATGCGGAACTCCCGATCCTCTTGTTGGAAAAACTTGGGATAATACAGAAATATATTGATCTTTCCCAGGTGAGTCGGCTACCCTTCGGTGATGTGATAAAAGGGAGAACCTCCACTTTAATTGACTCACTTCTCATAAGGGAAGCGGAAAAGAAGAATGTGGGGATACCTCTTAGCATTCATCAATCCAAAAAAGACAGTATAACAGGCGGATATGTGCATACGCTGCGAGCAGGTCTCTATCACTGGGTATGCGTACTGGATTTCAAATCCATGTATCCTTCCATCATCATTGCAAATAACATATGCTTTTCTACAAAGAGCAGTGAGGGAGATATTTTTGCGCCTAATGGGGCCCGGTTTCTGTCAAGGGAAAGAAAGGAGGGTATTCTGCCGGATATTCTAAAGAAACTGATGCACGACAGGGAGCTCGCAAAGGATAAAAGCAAAGAAGCAAAAGATGAGGACGAGCGGAGGTATTACGAGGGTTTCCAGCAGGCGATAAAGGTACTTATGAACGCTTTTTACGGTGTTTTTGCCTCGAATTTTTATAGATTTACCGACAAGAGCATTGGAGGCGCCATAACATCATTTGCGAGACAGAATATAACAAGGATAATCGAAGAACTGAAAACAGAGGGAATTCACGTTCTTTACTCAGATACAGACTCGATTTTTGTACAATCTCCCTTCAGTGCCCTGGATACTTCCGTGGCTTTCGGAAGCGATCTGGCAAAGAGGTTTTCCAAGGAGGGAGCTGTACTGGAATTCGAAAAGATACTGGAGACCTTCTTTGCTCATGGTGCCAAGAAACGCTACGTGGGCAAGGTCGTTTGGCCTGTAGAAGGATTGCTGGTAAGGGGTTATGAGATTAGGAGAAGTGATTCCTTCGATCTCCTTACCGATACTCTGAAGAAGGTATTTTCACATATCCTGTCGGTGGATGATGAAGATGCTCCCAAAAAGGCGTTGAAACTTGTTCGGAGTGTGATTGCCGACACTAAACGCGGTCTTGTGGATCCAAATAAACTGATAATATCCAAGACGGTCCAGAAGAAAAGCCACTATAAGGACCCTGAAAAACTTCCCCATTATCAGGCTATGATGAAACTGGTATCCTCCAATCATGATTTTACCCCGGGAATGAAGGTCTCATATATTGTAACCAACGGAAAGAAGACACCGCAGGTGGTTGAACCCATCCTTGTAGAAGGAGATGAACCGGCTGATCCCGACTGGGATTATTATGCTGAAAGGATGGCAAGAGCCCTTGCCCGCATAACCGAGGTTTTCGGTTTCGATAAGAGATTTCTCATGGATGGTATATTCCAGAAATCCATAGATCAGTGGACTGACCAGGAAGCGGCGGGGGAAGGCATTTTGATCGAGCATTCAACCATTGTAGAACCAAGGTTAGAAAAAAAGGTTAGTGACAATGCAAAGAAAGATGCAACACTTCTCGACTTCATGTAAAAATGTATCCGAATAATTAATCTTCATTTCTATTTCTCATCATACCCAGAGAAGTTTTCAGGGAATCATCGGTGTTCAGATCATATCTCTCTAGTAATTTTTTCAGTCTTGCCATCTGTTCCTTGTCAAGAATGTTGATCCCATCTTCCTGTTTCTCTGTCTCATCGGTGATCTCTTCCTCTATTTCCCCCTTAAAAATGTCATCAATTACATTATCCATATCTTCCGTGGCCAGGGCTTTTTCTTCAGGCCGGTTATCTTCGTAATCCAGCATATCGTGATTGCACATGGGACATTGCTCAACGCGACTGGCGCAGGAAATGTGATAATTCTTAGAACAGACACATGTTATCAGAGGCAGTCCGGTCTTGATATAGCCGAGGCAGATGTTACATCTCGTTGATTCAGGGAGCACTCGTTTCTGTGGACGTTCCCGTTTCTCTATGGTGGGCATCTTCCCATCTGTGAGGATTACCTTTGGAAGTATCTTCTCATCTGATTTCTCCTTCAATTCCTCATCTATATCATGGATGTCCGCTTCAAACTCATAACCTGTGACCTTGTAGAAATCCTGCCCGGATATATCTGAAGTTTCCGAGGCGGCAACAAATCCTTTTCCCTTCTGGGGGACGAATAAATCCTCGTCTATGGTGTCGTAGCTCTGTGAATATTGTTCTTCGGTCTCGATGTTGTAATCTTGAGAAGATTGGAATCCCGGATCAGGCATGGTCTCGGGATTATTCGGATGGTAATTATTATAGGTTCCACTTGAGGAATTTCCGCCCTGATACTGATTGAGAACGACATGGGTCGGTGTTGCATCATCCCTACTTTTAAAAAAACTCCTGACCGCCCAGATCAACGCCCCGATAAAGAATAAGCCTGAAATTATAGCTGCAATAACCGCAATTATCGCGAAAAGATCCATTGATAAAAGAAAACATTCAACAATATAAAAGTTTTTTGAGAGATTCTTCTTAAAAAATTAAAGCGCTTTTCCTACATATGTTCTTTCAGTCTAGCCAGAGGTTCACTTGAAAAGCCGAGACACACTGGCGCACATTTCATTACGCAACACCTTTCAGGCGTTGCTGCGCCCTCAACAGGTGTGTTTGCGGGCTCGGTTTGAAAGTTTGGCACGTCCGCAGGCTTACTAGCCGAGGGTGATGGAGAAACAGATGTTTCTCCGAACCCTAGCAAAATCTTCGATATTGCGTCGGGCGCAGGTGAAACTTGTTTCATCCGTAGGAAGCTTGCTTCCGAGGATGCAGGGCAATCTTTGATTGACCGGAACAAAGTGGGCACCGGAATGTAATGGGCGTCAACAGATGTGCCTTTAACGGAAGGGGTGATTTAGCATATGACGGATAAATTTAATTATTAGAAGTTTCATTCTCATATAGATATTCTATTATAGAAATATGGAACTGTTATAAGGTGAAAAATATGAACAGACAAAATAGATTACAATACACGGCAGCGTTGATCTGCCTGGGGATGATATTATCATACATCCCTGCCGCATTGGCGGTAATAAACGATAATGACATACCTATCGGAACTATTAAAGAAGAAGGTGACTGGTGGATGCATCGCACATCGAATTACACAAATGCCTCCCCTAAGATCGACGGTAACCTGTCGGATTGGAACCAATCTCATTTTATGAATCATGAGTTGTACGGAGACGATATGGCCGAAATTGAGTTCGCGATGAACAATAACCAAACGGAACTCTACTTTGCCTGGAAGGGTAAGAACATGACTCTTCCCCCTGGTAATACGCGGAACGGAGAGGAAGATGGTCCAGCATGGGACATGTTCATATTTGCATTCGATACCGATGACGGTCATTTTGGTTCCGGCGACCAAGCCTTCTACTTTTCGGCTTACTGGAACGAGTCGGGTGCGTTGAACTTGACAGGTATCGATACATTTCTCGATGGGGATCTCTATGGTGATCGGGAGGATGACGGTCCAGGTTTTAATATGTCAGGGGATCTTCAGCAGGATGGTAACCTGACCCTCAACTTTACAGGTAATAAAGTAATTAACGCATCAGGCGACTATATTATTGAGATATCATTCCCTCTGGATAGCGGAGACGTGAAGGATTTCAGCCTTCATGAATTGTACAGGTGGGGTTATGGATTTAATTTTACCATGATGATGTTTGATATCAATAATAATTCGGGGTTTGGAATGGAGGAAATGTGGGTGGACCTCTCCTACCTTGATACCGATGGGGACGGGTATGCAGACATATGGGAGGACGATCTTGGAACCGATAAGAACAATATCGCCGATTTCCCATTGGATAATGATAACGATGGAATGCCCGATACATATGACGATGACGATGACGATGACGGATACTCCGATGCTGATGAGATAGCGGCAGGATCCAATCCAATGGATGATACGGATATACCCCCTGACTTGGATGGTGATTCGATACCGGATATTTTCGATGAGGATATCGATGGCGACGGTTTCAGCAACTGGGATGAACAGGTAGCGGGAACAGATGAGTTGGATCCGACATCCCACCCTCCCATTGTTGTGCCAGATCTCATCAATAACGGCCTTGCCTGGCTTACAGGGCAACAGCGCATGGACGGGTCCTGGGATGGTAGTCCGGGAATAACTTCCCTCTGTTTACTGGCATATCTGAACAATAACATAAACGAGGGAAACGCCACCGTGGATGCTGCAATCTCCTATTTAATAGATGAAATTAATTTGAACTGGGATGAGAACAATCCACCCATCAACCAGGATGCCACATACAGCGCTTCTATGGCCATTCTCGCTTTAAAGGCTACAATGAATCCCGATTATGACGTTGGGATCAATGCCCTTGGTGATTGGCTGAACCAAACCCAATTGGACGAGGACAACCTGTGGGGTGGAACGGATGATTCGAACCAGGTATATGGAGGGTGGGGGTATGGTCATGATGATCCCAACTGGGCTGACCTTTCGAACACTCAGTGGGCTTTAATGGGCCTAGATGCGTGGGGCAACCTTTCAAAGAACGACGGACTATGGACGAGAGCCCTGGTTTTCCTCGAGAATTGCCAGAGCAATATCACAGGAGGATTCACCTACATGCCCATGGATATGGCTGGGCCAAAACAAAGAGGTCCCGGTGGACCCGGGCCGATGGATCCTTCATACGGCTCAATGAGCGCTGCGGGTCTATGGTCTTTAATGTTATGCGGGCTGAATGATGTTGACCCAAGAGTACAGGCGGCCATTGGATGGTTCGAGAGAAATTATACCTGGAAGGAGAACGCCCACCAGGGTGATCAGTGGTTAATGTACTATTATATCACCCTTGCCAAGGCACTCACCATGGTAGGCATGGAATTTATCAATGTGGTGAACGGTACCTTTGTCAGTGATGGACCGCATAACTGGACATATAACATGACGGAAAACCTGACGGCCATGAAGAAACTCAACCACTCATACTGGGAAGAATCCAGCAACGGACCCGTATTGGCCACTGCCTATGCAATATTGTGCCTGGAAACGCAGACCTTGCCGGAAGGTGCGAACCTATCTGCGGTTTTCACCCTGCATTCCAATGCGACTCTACACATATATGATGATGGGGGCAGACATATTGGGCTTGTCCTCGACACCGATAAAGTCGAAGTTGGTATACCGGGAGCAACATTAAGCTACAAGGGGCATACATATTCATACTCGTCTTCCCTGCAGGATATTGTGGAGGGTGGTGTAGGAGACGAACAGATAATTCTACCTCTTGCAAAGGCCGGTAAGTACACCATCGAGCTGGTAGGTATTTCAACCGGCAGTTACGAGCTTGAGATCGAAGGATACATTGGGGAGGAGGAAGCAAGTTCCGCCGCGTATTCGGGTGAGATCACTCTTGGAGAGGTACATTCTACCGATATCGTGGTAACAGCCATGGAAGGCCCTTTGACCATATTTTCTCAGGACCCTGAAGAGATACCTACACTAAGTATATCTCCAGCGGCTGTGGTCGGAGATGCCGAGCCGGGTGACGTAATATCCCGTGAACTGACATTCACGGAAACTTCGAGCATTGGCCCCGTGGACAGTATAGTGATAACTGCATTTGATCTGGTATCTCAAAACGGCTTGGTAACCATTCCGGTGGCTAACATATCGATTGATTCAAGTTCCTTCGACCTCGCTGCAGGTGCGACAAAGGATGTCACTGTAAACGTGACGATCTCCGAATCCCAGACACATCATCTTTATACGGGCCGGATCAAAGTCGAGAGTTCGTTGGGTACAAAATATATACCGGTGAACCTGGTTGTCTCTTCGGTTACCTACAACTTCGCCTTGACCAGTCCTGACAATACGAATGTGATTGAACCCGGAAAAACCGCTAGCTATTCTCTGATCGTGAACAATCAAGCTGATGGGCCCGACGTCATCGATCTGGAGATTTCGAAACCATCGTTCTGGACGGTTGTACTTTCACAGGAATCCCTTTCCCTGGCTGCAGGAGGGATGGATATGATATTAGTAAACATAACTGCTCCCGAAAATGCTACGGACGGGTCAATTGGCAACGTTACAATAACCGGGACCTCTCTGAACCTTGACACACTGGTGAAAACATTAACATTTACCACCACTGTGAATATACCGCCACCCCCTGCTCTCCAGCTTACGCTTGGACCGTTTAAAGATGTAGATGGTGTTGTACTTTCCGGGGCTACGATAAAGATCATTGTAGGAGTTGATGATTACGATGCCACGGGGACAAGCAATGCTGGAGGAAACATCACCTTCGAAATTCCTGCTTCCTGGGCTGGAATGAACGTAACGGTTCATTTCTCTCTCACAGGTTACAACAATGCCTCAGGCACCCTCTCTGACCTCAAGACAATGCTAATGGACCCGGCCAATCTCACAGGATGGGTTGCACCAGCAAAGATAATCGTACAACCGAAGACAATAACACTGACTCTCGGTCCTTTCAAGGACACTGACGGGAACGTAATTCCAGAGGCATCTATAACAATAATCATCGAGGATTATACTGATATGAAAAAGACAAATGCAAGCGGTTTCGTTGTATTTTCCATACCTGCTGAGCTGAAAGAAAAACCCGTCACGGTTAAATTTGATCATCCCGATTATGAAAAAGTCGAGGGAAAGATAAATAAATTGTCCCAAAACTCAACTACAATAGACCCAAATGAACTTGATAATTGGAGCCTTCCTGTTATGAATTTGGCCTTTTCACCTATACTCTGGATAATTGGGGCCATTATAACGGTTATAGTAATCGTCGTTATTATCTTCGTGATAGTGGGACAGAAAAAGAAGGAAGAACCTATATCGATCCTGGATGAAGAGGATGGGCTGGATTCCTTTGAGGATGAGGAAGAAGAAGGGTGGGATGAAGAGGAGCCATCGGATAACGATGAGGGGTGGGACGATGAAGAGGATGAAGGTGGATGGGACGATGGAGAAGCCAGGAAGAAGGAAGATAATCGCAACTATGACAAAGAAGATCATAGTGATGAAGAATACGACGATTATGATGACGAAGAATACGACAATGAAGAATACGATGATGGGGATTACGACGACCAAGACTATGATGATGAGGAAGAGGACGAGTTTTACGACTAGGACTACCGAAAAAAATGGAAAGGGGGACGGTTTCGGTCGTTCCCTTTATTTTATTTTTATTGCAATTTGTTGATGGAATCTAGAATTCCGGCTCGTGGTTTTCTATAATAAAATATTTAATCCATCAATCCGTTAATTTGCCCGGATGGGCCTACTTAGTGACAGGAGAGGGACCGTTGGTTTTTACGACGAGATCCCTGCCTTTTTCATCATTACCATTGCCGTTGTCATTTTTTTCATTTCAGCTCTGAATGCCTATAATAATTATAACCAGCAGAGAGAGGACATATTGACCTTGGAAGACGCCCAGGAGTTCATGGAAGGCATCAGAACGTCCCCCACATTGACATATGATGGCCAGCCTGGGCTCTTCGAGGCTCGGAAAATACTTCGATTGGATGTTAACAATATCACCAAACATATGAAAATCCCTGAAGATACATTTTTCAGAGTAGGTATTACCGACCTCGGGAACTACTATGATAAATATCATGTAAACATAACTAATGCAGGTAATATGCTTGACAACGTCACTGTTCTCGAATATCATACCGTTATTACAACTCCAATCGCCATCTGGTCAAGTGATGAACAGGTTCACCCTGGCCAGTTGAAGGTAGAGATGTGGAAATGAATTATTAAGTGATTGCGATGCAGGGTTTATTAAGATTGAAAAGGAATTTACGGGCCCAGAGTACTCTCATAGATGCACTGTTATTCTTCGTGATCCTGATCCTTGCCTCCACTTTTCTTAATCTTTCCGGTATCCGCGGCATAGAAGAGGTGATATTGAGAAAGGATGACATGGGTTATGCTCGGGATACTCTCGAAACCTTGTTGAAATGCAGTATTAATATGACCAATTATACTCGCTATTCAAACGGCTCTACGATGAATGTGGAACTCGTACACAGGAACGTGCAGGAATTGATCGCGGAAGACCTGATGTTGCGTCATAATGCTGGTAACGTGGATCTAAACAGCGTAGAGAGAGGTTTTGAGCGACCGATAAAATATATTCTGGATAACCTTACATCATATACCTTCACTAACCACAGCCAGGTCCGGGCTTATCATTACCGTTTGAATTGCGAATACGGGAACGAAGGATTCCAGATTCTAAGCGGGATTCCACCGGTGGAGAGATATTCCAGCCAGAGACGGATACACATGACAGATACCGGCGATATAGTGAATATAATCCTACTGATATGGACAGTATAAATTCTATGATGATTATTTTCACCATAAGCGTAATATATAGCAAGTAGATTGGCAAACTGGTGTTCTGATGGTTGTAAATCTTGATAGATTGTTTTCCCGGCGGGCCATGAAACTTAAGGGATCGGAGATAAGGGAACTGTTGAAACTTACCCAACTTCCGGGTATGATCTCTCTAGCGGGAGGATTGCCGTGCCCTGATGCTTTTCCGATTGAGGTAATACGAGAGTGTATCGAAAAGATATTTGATAAGCATATCTTAAATGCACTTCAATACGGTACAACCGAGGGACTTCCGGGTCTTCGAAAAGTACTGGCAGCAAGAATGAGTGAGAAAAAGAATATCGATTGCGAGTTTCATGATATAATAATAACGAATGGAGCTCAGCAAGCTCTAAATCTTCTGGGTTTCACATTTATCGAACCGGGAGATGTGATTATCACAGGGGCACCGACATACCTTGGAGCCTCACAAGCATTTCACGCGTTCGAGGCAAATTTCGAATCCCTCCCTGTGACCGATGACGGTTTGGACATTAAATCGGTTAAAAGAAATCTTAAAAGGCTACAACGAAACAAGATATTCCCCAAGTTCATCTATACCGTTCCATCCTTCCAGAATCCTTCCGGGGTAACCATGTCGCTTGAGAACCGGATCGAGCTTTTGGAGGTGGCTTCGGAGTATGACCTGATCATCGTAGAGGATGATCCCTACGGTGAACTAGTATTCGAGGGAGATGCTATTCCCCCGATAAAGTCCTTGGACCGGAAGGGCAGGGTTATCTATATGAGCACATTCTCGAAAATCTTAGCCCCCGGTTTCAGATTGGGATGGATCATAGCGTCCGAGGATATTTTGAACAAGTTCATCCTGGCAAAACAATCAGCAGATCTGTGCACGAATCCATTTGGACAGTATATTGCCTATGAATACATAAAGGGCGGATACCTGGACCCACAGCTTGATAAGACCAGAAAGTTGTACCGACGAAAACGTGATGTCATGCTAGAAGCACTTGAAAAATATTTCCCCGATAACGTAAAATGGACCATACCCCGTGGTGGAATGTTCCTCTGGGTAACTTTTCCAAAAAGGATTAACACACGAACAATGTTCAAGCGTGCCATTGGAAAAAAAGTGGCCTACGTGGTGGGGGATGCTTTTTTCCCTGACGGCAGCGGCCATAATACTATGCGCCTGAACTTTTCCTACTCCGATGACGAAATGTTGACGGAAGGGATACGCCGGCTTGCCGAGGCTATCAAGGAAGAGATGGCTTCGTTCGATCTAGAGGAAACGATTATGGCTGAATTGATATAGGAAGAAATTACAGGTATTTCTCATGCACAGGAGCTTCGTAAAGGGGACACTGACAGATCTCGGGATATCTCCTTTAAAGCGAAAGGGGCAGAACTTTCTAATCGATGAAAACATTTTAAGGATGCAGATAAGGGAGGCGGATATCCTTGCCGGTGACCAGATTCTCGAGATCGGGCCGGGTTTGGGATTTTTAACTGAAGAACTTTTAAAGACAGGTGCCCAGATAACAGCCATTGAAATAGATCCAAATCTCTACCGTTACCTAAAGGGTACTCTTGAGAACAGGTATGATAATCTCAAATTGATTCACGGCGATTTTCTAAAAGAGGAATTCCAGGGATTCAATAAAGTGATCGCAAACCTTCCATACAACATATCCTCGCCAATCACCTTTAGATTACATGGAATCGGGATCGAGCTGGGGGTTCTGATGTACCAGTACGAATTTGCCCAAAGAATGTGTTCTGAACCAAACTGCAAGGAATATTCCAGATTGAGCGTAATGTGCCAATACCATTTTTTTCCGACACTGATCCGGAAGATCGGAAGTAATGTTTTCTATCCCCAACCGGATGTGGACTCGGCACTGGTGAGACTGGTTAGAAGGAAAAGGAAAACGAAAGCACAGAATTATGATATTTTCAAGAACATCGTTCGATCGGCGTTTAACAAAAGGAGAAAGAAACTGAAAAACGCCCTTGGATCATTGGGGGAAATTGAATTAAAAAAAATGGAAACGGAATCCACCATGACAACATTTTTAGAAAAACGGGCAGGGGAATTGAGTGTTGAGAATTATATCTCAATTGCAAATCATTTTTCCACAAATAAAGATGGCTAACGAAATATCTTGTTTTATCAGTCCGACAGCTCGGCTACTGTTTCTAACTGAGATATGATGTTCCAGATAAGTGTTCTACCATGTAAAGGAATATTGGGATCATTGGCGAGTTCGTCCAGAATGAAAATTGCGCTTGCGATTCTCACATCCCTGGCTTCTTTCTCATTTAGAATAAGTGCCTTCGCTTCTTTAGCGCCTTTGCGAATATTTCTTGGTACGGAAGTATCCTCCGCCAGATCGTCCAGAACAGTAAGTATCTGCTGTATCTTTTCATTGTAATTCATCTTATCATATCCCCCATCTCTCATTATCCAGGTTCATCTCGGTATTATGTGCCGGTGGAGAATCCCATAACTCATATAACTTATTTATCGTGATAGTTACCTGAACCGTCATTCGGATAATCTTCCCGAAAAGGGCTCGAACAAATTTGCATCCATACCCAGTAGCCCTAAAATCTTCTGGCACATGAAGTTTTCAAGATCAGTGATATCTTTTGGATGATGGTAGAAACCCGGAGAAGCAGGAACCACTATAGTACCGGATCGAGACAGGTCATAGAGCATTTTCAGATGTTGAGTGGAAAGCGGAGTCTCCCGGGGTACGATAATAAGCTTGCGAGCTTCTTTCAACATGACCTGGGCCGCCCTTGTTATCAGGTTGTCACCGATGCAGCTATTGATCTTGCCCGCGGTGGACATTGAGCAAGGAATAATGATCATAGCACTATAGCGTACACTCCCCGATGCCGGTGGAGAGAAAAGGTTCTTGTTCGAATACAATGTGTACGAGCCGGATTCCGGTACTTCCGGTAACGGGGCTCCTTCAAAATTTAGTATCTCCTTTGCATTCTCAGACAATATAAGATCAAGATCAAGCTTCATTTCCTTCATAACGCGAAGGAGAGCCGTACCATATCTAATGCCGCTGGCCCCGGTCATTGCAATGAGATACCTTTCCTTTATCATGTTCATTCCTTTTGTAAAATTCCAGAACAACGGAATATCCCTGATTGTTTATTATGCTTGTTGATATATTTGCAATATCAAATGAGCTTATTCGGATTATATAGTTTTAATTCATTTTTATCGTCGCTTTGAGATGATTGATATGACTTAATTTATATAAAGAGGAGGGTATTTAGAGACGGATGCCTGAAAAGGAAAAAAAACAAAAATCCAATAATATTCCAAAATCCCATTCAAGGAAAATTGAAAAGGTAACTCCCCCTATCTCCCTGAAGAAAATATCTCAGAAAAAAGTGAAGGAAGATGGTGTAAAAGAAACCAATTTGAACGGTAAGGAAAATGAACAAGAGACCAGCTGGGTCGACGGATTGCAACTGGTGGTGGAGACCGAATTCGATTCCACGATAAAAGACCTGGTTGACGCAGATATCGTTGGTTTCCAGTTGAATACCAATATTGATCAATGGGATATGTCTAACGTCGTTTCCGAGGTGGATCGGGAGAAGGAAACCACATACTTTACTATGGACGATGCCAGGGTTGTGGGAGTGGACGGAGTGCATAATATAGATTTCGACGGGACTGCATCATATGATCCGGAAAAAGAAAAGATAGATGAGATCTCGGAAGAAGAGTTTCTGGAGATAGAACGGAGAAAGTACAACGAGATCAAGCGTAATAGAAAGGAATACGGTATTTATTGTACATCTTGTCGAAACACGCTTAGATGCAAGAATTGTTCAGGGAAGGGTCGTAGAGGTCTCTTTAGAAGGAAATGCAAGGTTTGTAATGGTAACGGTAGATGCCAAATATGCAGGGCCGATTTTGAATTGGGATGCCCGAAATGCGGCAAATTGATAAGCGGTTATTCATTGAGCTGCAGGTTCTGCGGAAGAATGTTCAGATGTGAAAAGTGCCTAGAGCCACTACCTTTAATGGCCACGAGATGCATTTCCTGCAAAAAGGAGTATTTATGCGAGTTCTGCAAGCAGAAAGTGCCAGTGAACAAGCGTCGGGAATGTCCCAAATGCGGCCAAGAGTTGGATGAGATCACGTTTTCAAGATAGTTTCTCGCCTTATATTCGGGAAGTATTTTTTCAACATTTCGACTTAGTTCTGATATAATTTTTACATATGTTCCACCATTCTTTATATAACCGCATGTGGATTTAGAACTTAGATATTCATATGATCTTTAGAGGTGAATCCATGAAAACTTTGAAAATAGGACAATTGCTTGCGATATCAATGGCGATGCTGCTGTTAATTAGCGGTATCGGAGTGAGTGTTGTGGCTGCCTTCAATGAGGACGGGAGCGATGACAATGAAGAAGACGGGAAGGACCCTGTTAGCACAGAGACCCCTGCCGGGGAGGGGAAGGATGAAGACGATTCTTCAGAAGAAAAGCCCGGTGAGGATGAAAAACCGGAAGAGAGAGAAACGGACAGCGATGGGGACGGATTCTCGGACGGTCTCGAGAAGGAGTCCGGTACGGACCCGTACAACGAGGCGGATTCACCGGAAGGCAAGCCAGATATTGTGAATGCTGAATCAGCAGGGATACTGGTAGAAGATTCCTCGGATAATGACAATACCGATAACGGTAGCGAGCCACCCCACGATAAGCCTCCCGGAATTGGAGATGCCAAGCTGGAGGTGGGTTCCACAGAAGATTTTGGCGGGGGGGATTTTGTTGCTATCCGCGTGGGAAAGGATTCCTGGTTCGCCGTAGTGTACGGTACGGAGGAGGATCCAAATGCCGTGACTCTCGTGTCCATGTACACGAGGTACCTTGGTGTGGCCGACGTCAACAGGCGGGACGATAAAGGCAAAGAACGAAATGAAAAGGGAACCGGTATACCCGTTCAAACAGTTTTTGCCCAGCGTTTGGATTATATTTTCGAGTTCCGAGATATAAACGACAACAGTGCCTTCGACTTCTACAAGATCGATGAGATGAATTCCGGAGATGAGCGGGAGGAGAACGATAAAAATGATGGCGTTGAAGACAAAGAGGGTGTGAATTCAGGCGAAGAGAGCACGCGTGACGAAGGAAATGAGAAACCGGGTGACCCAAATGAGAAACCTGAGGACCCAAATGAGAAACCAGGAGAGCCGCGGGAGAGACCGGAATTGAAAGAGACTCGAGAGCCTATAATCAAGGCAGTGGATCTGATCGGAAGCTGGGACCTTTCAAGACCGACATTAACAGAGTCCGATGAAAAGCATAGAGTTTGGGAGTTCCGACTTACAAGGAAAGAGCTACCTTACCAGTACATCGGAGATGATAAGAACGAAGGTCCTGCCAATGATCGAATTACACTCGAAAAGGTAGAGTTCACCTTTCATGTCAAAGTATCGGTGGAGAACGTTTCCATGGATGACATTCCATATTATGATATCAACATGACCGAGGATGGCATTAAAACGACTCTTAAGGGTAGTGAGAAGTACCAGGGACACTTAATTACTGCCGATTTCAAGTTCGATCATGACATCGAAGGGTGGGACCCTGCACCTCCCGTGGATGACCAAGACCCTGTGGAATCCAAGCTCATGCTTGAGACCCATACACTCATGGGCAATCACATATCTGCATATGTCGCGAGCTGGTTGAAGGGGGATCTTCTTGATATGCTCAAGGGCGGTGGTCAGGCTGAATATGCGGACGATAACGAAAAGAAACATAAGATTGAGGGTGAGGAGGGCAAGGACGACCCTGTTGTGATAAATTCCGGCGATAGAAAGGATATTAAAGAGCTTGGTTCGGCTCTTGAGAATGGTAAGATATCCCTGAGCGAGTTTTTTGAAACGCTGCTGGATGCCTATAAACACCACGAGATAACGAAATACGATCTTAGGGACGTCTATCTCTCTCTTTACAAGTCCGGTACCCTCGAAGACAAGGAGATCATAGGGCTTCTTTTCAAGATGAAGGAACACAGGATAATCGCCGGTGAGGAACTTATATGGATACTCACAGAAATGGTGGAGGGACAGGTCATCAACAAGGAAAAACTAGTTGGTCTCCTGGTGATAGCCTACCAAGAAGGATTCCTGCATCGGGAAGAATTCGTCGATATTCTCATATTCTCCCGGGAGATGGGTTTTCTCACCCAGGATGACCTCGTCTACGTACTCACCGAGCTGGGGGGCAAAGATGCCTTCTCCAAAGATGAATGGAAGGATATCCTCATAGATCTTATCCAGAAGGGGTGGGTAACGAAAGAGGAATGGGTCAAGATACTTCTTGCGTCCTATCATCAGGCCAGGTTGGACAAGGAGGCATTGATAGGAATAATCGAGAAGTTGCATAATAACGGGATAGCATCTCCGGAAGACACGGTCTACGTACTCTCATTATTATATTTCCACGGGATATTGACCAAGGAGGAATGGGTCTATATCGTTCTTCGTCTCCACAAGAATGGAGTGATCGATGATAAATTTCTAATTATTGTCTTCTTTGAGGTCTACGAAAAGGGAGGTTTGGATCGAAATGACTTGATTTCATTCTTCGCTCTCCTTTACAAAGAGAAGATCATCGACCGAGAACATGTGACAAAGTTGATCGTCCTGGGCTTCAATATGGAGGTCCTTTCTCACAAGGATCTGGTGGCGGTGCTGATCCATGCTCATAGCAACGGGATGATCAATAAGACTGAAGTTCTGGACATTCTTTGGCTTGCATTCAGGCACTCTGAGCTACCTCCCGAAGAATGGCTCATAATACTTACTCATGCGTATCATATGGAGATTATAACGAAGGAAGATTGGTTCCGCCTTGTTTTCCGCTCATATGAAAAGGATGAAGTAGGAAAAGACGAGATGATGCGCTTTATGCTTTTAGGATTACGGTCGGATATTGTTTCCATGCAGGATTGGATAGGTATGATCTCTGTTGGTTTTGTGGAAGGCACGTTCGATGCAGCCGATATTGGAGGTCTCCTCTCCATGGGCTATCAAATGCATGGTCTTACCCGCCGCGATATTCTGCTTTTTATCCTTCAACTGCACCAGAAGGATATTTTCAGCGATGAGGATGTGTCAATCATCATTATGCATGTTTTCTCGGGAACACGAAGGGTCGGTGGGGAGAATCACATGAGTATGGACCTTCGTGACCTCCGATTCATGCTAATGGTGCCATATGCCAGGGGAAACTTTTCCTTAAATGTCGTTAAGAAAGCCTTAATTGCAGCCCATGAGCATGATTGGTTGACTGATCATGAAATCGAAATATTACTTAGAGATTCTTTTTTCTATGGTTTAATAAACGTGGAAGACGTGAATCTCCTCTTGGCTGATCTCAAGGATGCTGGTGCCCTTCCCGATTCGGATGTGCAAGGAATTACGAGACCTTCGCCCCAATACAAAATGGTATTTGAGAACATCACGAACCGCCAAGATAACAACCGGGATTGGATCGATAATATCCTGACGATCTACATAAATCGCGTTTTGGCGAGGGATGATGTTAGACGTGCAGTGTTCATTGCGCACCAGAGGGGCAATATCACATTCGATGATCTCTATAACCTTAGCACGGCAATCCTCGGTAATGAAACACTCTTGGAACCGCTGGTTAACTTCAAGTGGTTCGTTTTTAGTGCCTATGCGAACGAGGAGATCGACCTTATAAGGCTCAAATTTCTTGTATTAACGGCATACGCCGGCGGCCAATTGAGCCTCGGCGACCTGAGGTGGATACTGGTTGATTCTTTTCACAAAAACCAGCTCACACGGGAGGAGATCCGCTGGATCATTTTCACCGGATTCGATAATGATCTTCTTTCCCGGGAGGACCTCTGCTGGATACTGTTCCGCAGTCACAAGCTCAATGACATAACCTTCAAGGATCTTGTTTGGATGCTTATGGAAAAAGACGTGAAATTACGCGATCTTAAATGGTTCTTAAACCGTTCTTTTTCAGTAGGGGATATAAATATCAGCGTTCTGCGCGGGCTCCTTGTGGAGGCGTATAGGGCAGGGCGGTTCACTCAGGTCGATATACTTCATCTTATCATGGACATTCGTAACGGTTCTGAGATGACCGTGTTTGAACTGAAATGGCTCATTGTGGGGATGTATATGAGAAACGAGCTTCATCACCGGGACCTGAACTGGCTCCTCTTCACTTTGTACCGTAGAGGCCATATAAACCGCATCACTATTCGCTGGATTCTGGTATCCGCCTGGGAAGACGGTGATTTTAGTCTGGAGGACCTTAGAAAACTCCTATTCCACGGTTTCCATAAAGGTGAGCTCAATCGAACGGACCTGAAATGGATAATAATCACGGCATACGTTCGTCATAATCTGACCCGCAAGGATCTTGGCCGTCTCATAATAAGGGCCTACGAAGAAGGCGAGCTTACTCGAAAAGACCTCCGGTGGATACTTTTCATGTCCTACAAGCTGAAAGAACTGACCCGTGAGGATCTACGGTGGCTCCTCATACACGCTCATATGAAGGGTGAGTTGAAGCGCGAGGATCTCAGATGGATTCTAATTCATGCATACAAGGAAGGTGAATTGACCCGCGAGGATCTGAAATTACTCATAATCGAAGCGTACAAGTCAGACGAATTGACCCGTGAAGACCTTCGCTGGCTTTTAATGATGTCGTACAAGCGGGGAAATCTCACCATGGAGGACGTCAAGTGGATACTCTTCAAAGCCTACGCGGCCGGTGAGCTTAGCCGTGAGGATCTGGCAGAGATAATCGTGCACGCGTTAAAAGCGGGTGAGCTCCAAAAAGAGGACCTCGTAAAGCTCATTAAAATGGCGCTTGACGCAGGTGAGCTGAAACTGGAGGACATTTCCTTCATTCTTAAAATCGGACATAAGTTCCGGATATTTAATGAAGATACGATACATCACCTCCTAACGAGATTGCACCAAGAAGGATCTCTCACAGGGGAGGATATTCTTCTGATATTGGTACTGGTTCGCCGGGATGGGGACCTCTCCGAAAAGGTGATGGTTCATATCCTCATAAAGGCACTTGGTGAAGGTTTCCTTGACAAGGAAAAATTCGCTAAAATGCTGAAGTGGGCTTTCAAACAGGGCCATATCGGTGAAGATGAGATCCGTTTCATACTCGAGTGGGCTTACAGGCACGGAGAAGAGTTCAATATTACAAAGGAGGATATTGAGGCATTACTAAATCGGCTGCACAAGGATGAGATAGTTCGGATGATCAAGCTTATGGATATTATCGACGCCAAGGCCATAGAGCGGAACACCATTCAATTCGCCGATAATTGGCAGAGAGTGGGAAAGATGACCTGGGTTTCCGATGTAGAGGTATGGTCCGATGCGAACAGCAATGAATCTTACACGGTACCGGCGTACTTCCAGGTTCACGGTGTTGAAAAAGTATTGGAGCTTGTGGATTGGGTGCATCACCGAAACATGACCAAGGGCGTATTTTTCGGTTTCATGATGAAGGGGGGATATCTTTACCCGGCCGCACACCGAGTTTTCCATGATCCAAACTTTGTAGGCGAGGTAAACTACTTCAGTCCCCCCGGGGCCGACCAGGTTGTACCAGACAAGATCGATGATACGGGGAAAATAGAATATGACGATTTCGACTCGGTTTCGGAGGCTAACATCCCATTGAACAAGGATGAGGTGGTTGAGGTTGAGTTCAAGAACCGCCAGGGCCAGAAAGTTGTCTGCAAGTTCAAGGGTGAGGGGACCGTGAGCTGGCAGTGGGTTGAGGATTCCGATATACCGGATAAGGCAAATAGCGACGTTCCGGAGGGCAGGATAACAATCGGTAATTTCATTGTGGCGGATATCGAAGGAAAACTGGACTGGTTCTACATGGAGATACACTACGATGACGCCGATATACCAGATACTGTGAACGAGGCTGACCTGATGCTCTATTACTGGGATGAGGA
Source organism: Thermoplasmatota archaeon (assembly GCA_030740765.1). GTDB lineage: Archaea > Thermoplasmatota > Penumbrarchaeia > JASLWR01 > JASLWR01 > JASLWR01. Next base: position 3,860 of record JASLWR010000036.1, on the reverse strand, counting down.
CAGCAATGGGTGGCAGAAATGCGAGAACACAAAGGTTGACACACTCAATAATATCGTGTACGCCAACGTGACCCATTTCACCATATTTGCACCTATGGCCGAACAGAAACAGGTGGGAAGTGACGCAGGAAAGGATGACGGTGTTTCCGTCTTAATAATGGTATTGATCCTGCTGGTAGTCGTGTTCCTAATTGCCACAATTATTGCCATGTTCGTAAGGAAAAAGAAGGATGACACTGGCCTTGATGTGTCGGAAAAGGACCTTCCCATAAACGAGGACGACGCTGATTGGGACCGTTATCAAGAGTGATATTTAAATTATGAATGGGGGGTATTGACCCCCCAATTTTTTTTTCTGGATTATCAAAGTGGTAGTACATCCTATCTTTTTCCGATACTGAAAAGATCAATAGATTCATCTTTTCTTCCGCATCAACAAGATCGCCACTACGACCGTAATTCCCAGTAAAGAGATCAACTGGAAACCGGGAGAGGCCTCCACAGTTTTCTGTGGAGTTTCAAATACCTCTGTCGATGGATCACTTTCTGCGAAAGCGTTTACTGCTATCACGTAGTAGTAGTAAATCTGGCCGTTCTCCACGGTTGTATCTTTGTATGAGCTGATACTGGCGTCCACCGTGGCCAGTTGTCTTTCGTTTCCAGAGCTGGTGGCGCGATATATGTTGTATTCGTGAATGGAAGGCGCTCCAATATCGAGAGGTTTGCTCCATGTGAGTTCGATATAGTCGTCCCCTGCTTCGATCTGCACGTTTCTCGGATTTGAAGGTTTTTTATCCGGATTAAAGTCCCCCGTTCCGCCGTTATCGTCGTCATCATCGTCATCATCGTCATCATCGTCATCATCATCATCATCCCCACTGTTCGCGTTATTCCCGCCTGTTTCACCGATTAATATATCTTCCACAGGTACATCTCCCATCCCGTTCTCGGTCTGGGTCTTTACCTCTGCGATGGAGTCCACCACATTCAGTCCTGAAGTGACCTTCCCGAAGACGCAATAACCAACACCATCACTACTTTGATCCCAATCGAGAGATGGATTGTCTACGTGATTTATGTAGAACTGGCATGTGGCGGAGTCGGGAGTGCTGGTCCTGGCCATGGCGATGGTCCCCCGAAGGTTCCTGAGACCGGAAACGGCAGCCTCGTTCTTTATTGCCGAATAGGTGGCGGTCTTCTGAGTGAGATCAGGGTAAAAGCCTCCTCCCTGGATCATAAAATCTTCGATGACACGGTGGAATATTAGCCCCTCAAAGAAATTATTATTGTAGTATTTCATGAAATTCTCAACAGTTATGGGGGCATTGTCCGGATAGAGTTCCAGCGATATGGTACCGAGACTGGTTACTATTGTTATGTTTATCTCGTTCGCACGGCTGGCTTCGTTTTTTTCGGCTTTCGCACCGACAGCTGTGAAAAGAAAAGTCTGGATGATCAAAATACTTATCACAATGAGAGAATACTTTTTTGCCATATTCATAATTCAACACCTTTGTTCCATGTATGATTTACCCTAAAAATCAATTCACATATTCTTCTATAGAGACACCGAGCCCAACTGGTCCGAATGCCATTGGTAACAATTCCCGTATTGTACTTATTATGATTTTATCTTTTCGGGTGTTCGACATTATTATTTCGATATCTTTCCCGGATAGGCATGAGAATTCGAATATCATCTGCCTGCAGGCTCCGCAGGGCCCGGTCACTTTCTTGTGGTCTGTATTCTCTCCCCTTGCGATTATCGCCATTGACTTGAATATGCGTTTACCCATTGCATTGGCCCGTCCAATTGCCATCCTTTCGGCGCAGATGGTGGAGCCGTAGGCCACATTCTCCACGTTGGCCCCGGTAATAACTAAATCGTCGTCGGTGAGGATGGCCGCGCCCACGTAGAACTTAGAGTAGGGATTGTAGGCGTTTTCTTTCACTTCGTCCGCGGCATTCAATAATTTCTGTCTTATTTCGTCCAGTTCATCAAATAATACTTGCCTCATAGCAATCAACTCCGGATCAATCGTAAGCTATTAGGATGAATCGAATGCTGGTTTATATATTTTCCAGCCAATACTCTTAAAAAATGTCTTCCTTAAGTAAATGCCGGCAATAACTATGTGATTCGATAGAGAATTCCCATGGATAAACGGTTAAATATATTTAACGGTATACGACCGGCAATGGATCTTACGGGTCAATTCGGTCTATTGTTATCGTCTGGGATCGCCATAATACCAACGGCGCTCTTCATTTATTTTTCGCTGAAACTCGTATACCACAAGCTGGAAGATAAGAAACTCTATTTCATGCTGGGACTCGCTCTTTTTACCGGAGTTCTCGTGGGAGTTTTCCAGACCTTCATGGGAGCCTACGTTCGGGAAAGCGGTGAACTTTTCATAATTTTAGCCATCGCCGTTCTCTTTTCCCTTTTCGATAATCTCTTCAAGATCATTCTACTTAACCTGGAAAGATACAGGACGAAACCTGAAACCACATTCTATGGTGTCTGTTTTTCGCTGACTGGCACCATGGTGGTGGCCCTTCATGGTTTCAGGGAGGTTGCCCAGGAAATGAACAGTCCCAATATATTGGTGCTTATAGTGGGTTATTTTATATTTCTTTTCGCAGCCATCGCGTATCACGCCGCCATGGGGATTTATAATGGTTATTACTCCTCTTTAGGTAAGTTCTGGACTTTCTCACATATTTCCAGAGTCACCCTGATCTCCCTTCCCTTCAACGGTTTGATATTTTTCTGGTACTACAGTTCACACCTGGACTTGATCTCAGTGTCGATCGGTTTAACATATTCGCTTGTGATCCTGTATGTAATTATGAAAAAATATTTCCCAATGTCACTTCCGAAGGACGAACAAAAGAAATTAACTTCCAGCTTTCCATGGAAAAAAGACCACCGCAATAGGAAAAGCCTCGGTCAGCGGTTCAAGGAGATATCAGAAAGGGATTGAATTCTTTACCACTCTACGTCGAATGAATCGTCATCATCCGTGGATTCGTCTTCGTCCAGAATGATGGACGTATCGATATCCTCGTATTCGTCCCCATCGTTCGTTTCGTCTTGTTCTTTCCCACCTTTCGATATCAATACCACTACAATAATGACAATGATCAGTGCAGTAACGCCGCTGGCGATCCAGAGCCATGGTAAACCTCCTCCCTTACTCCCCTTGTCCAGGTCCGAACCGCCCCCCTTCCCTACATCGTAAACCGTGATTTCAGCAGTAGATTCCTGGCTGACGAGTCCGGTTGGATCCTCTACGTAGAGTGATATCGTGTACGTACCGGCTTCTTTGTACGTGATCGGCTTTTCAGAGATGGACAGCCACTGGTCGTTATATGGGTCGTCTATGCCGAAATTCCACATGAATTTTTCTACCACCTTACCCTCCGGATCGTTGTATACCGCCTTGATCGTAACCTTCTGGCCCACTTCAGGCTTCATTGGTGAGAATACAATGCTGCACATGGGGGGATTGTTGTCCACCACCTCAATAATGTAATTCTTTTGTATCTCGACGCCATCGTCGTCTTTTACCATGACCGTGAGAGTGAAAGTACCTATGGACGTATAAAAGTAATTGTAACCGGATTCGCCCACCCATCCTGTACTCCCTCCTTCTCCGGGATCGTAGTAGTAGTCAAGCGTGGCTCCGTCAATATCACTGGATTTTGCAAGATCGATGTTCAGGCCCTTTTTGAGGGAGATAAGATTCGTTCCATCCGCGGAAAGCGGGGGGGACAGTATCAGCACCGGGGGTCGATTGGTCACTTCGATTTCTATTGTCCTGGTGACTATCCCTCCCTCGTTGTCCGTCACCGTC
>JASLWR010000035.1 GCA_030740765.1 Thermoplasmatota archaeon | reverse complement strand
TATTGGCAGGGTGATTTGAATTTTCGTAATATTGGCCACCCCCACCTCCGGCGATTATAAGTGGTGTATTATCGGCTTTTGTAACGAACGTACCGCCACCACCACCGCCAGAATGATAAGCTCCACCCAATTGACCTACAAGTATCTTTACGATTTGTCCTTCCGTAAATTCGAAATCACCCTTCATCCGAGCGCCTTTTCCACCCTGTTGCATACCTCCCTTGGCCCCCCACGTCTCCACAGTGTAGGTACCGGCTTTCGGCACTTTCCATTCCTGGATCCCTCGCGTTTTGATGGTTACCATATCCTTCAGATTGGTATTCGCATATGCGGCATTGATCTGACCCTGCGTTGGGCCAGTGTATTGCGATGCCCCACAGTTACTGAAGTTATACACTATCGGTTCGGCTCTTGAACCCGCACCTCGGAACTGACCGGCACCGGCGGATCCCGTAAGAGTAATTGCGATATCCGCGGAATCTGGGTCGCCCTGGGTCCGGCTTTCATCTCTGTCATCAGTATCGTTATCCCCCAATGCCTCTAAAGATAATACATTGGGTAATGATCCAATACTTCCGTCGGAATATCTCGCTGCCATTGAATAACTCAGAGTTGACGTTCCTCTCGAATAATCGTGCTGCTGTGGCAGATACACGACCTCCTCGATTGATGCTTGTTCGCCTCCGATCTCCTCGAAAGCGACTCCCACGATTATTGCAAGCCCCGTCAGGATAAGTGCTGACAGGACGACCCATATACCGACTTTCAAGTATCGGCTATGGGGCTGGTTCGGTTTTTTCAGTTCATTCATGTTTATGCCTCTAGTAAGTTTGTGCAATTCCTATTTTTGTTAAGGAATTATAGAATATCAGTATGTCAATAATATAAATGCTTAACGGTTTTTGTGATACATTAATAAAATTCTGTGTTGGACGACGCAATATCCATAGTGTTGCTTAGCCTGAAGCCATTCCTAGCAAAGGCGTAGTTGGATCAATCCAACGGAATGCAAAGAGCGGTTTCGGGAAGTATCCCTTCAAATACAGAAGAGACTAATCCCCAAACAATTATGATACATCAGAAACATCCATGATAATCGAATCTTGATCAGGACAATCTTCGCACTTATGGTAATATGATGTCATAGTATTTATTCAATAACGTGTGGAAGGTTATTTCTCCCACTATTTTCTTCTTTTTCACAACGGGGAGCCTTCTTACGCTGTGTTTCTTCATCTTGACTAGAACATCGTGGATCAAATCGTCCGGTTTGCATGTTATGGGTCTCCTGCACATGACTTGGACAACCCCTTCCATTCGACCACGGGACCATCGTTGGACATCGGCCATTCCAAAGATATGCGAAGGGGGTCTTTTAGGAGCCAGAATATTCAGGACATCATGTTCGGTGATCACACCACAAAGCTTCATGCTCTTAAGATCATCCACGATCCATACGTGGTACTGGCTGCGGAGAATCGATAGAACGTGATGCATATCATCATCACCACTAACAACTGGAAGGTCCCAATAGCGCTGGTCGATCACATCCTTAACTTTCAGATCATAGAACTCCTGAATGTTGTTTATTTGGGGATTCTTTTTTTCAGGCAATATTACACCTCCGATACCCGGTCTTGTCTAATACTTTTGGATTGAAACGTCATTTTCTTCTTGCTTCACCTGATCTTATCAGGGCAAATCTTGCACCAATGGGCCCAATTATCTCGAACACCACCGTGGTAGCGGTGATAGTTGTGATGACCAGCCCCGCCATTTCGGGTTTTCCAATATCCATCAACTTATGCGAAGCCAGAAGGGCCAGGCCCAGAGCGACTCCAGCCTGGGGCAGTATGCCAAAACCCAGGTACTTTTTCAACTTAGGATGGGCTTTGGCAATCCCTGCCGCTGCCATTGGACCTGAAATTTTGCCGAGGCTACGGAACAAGACGTAGACCAGCACCAGTGCACCGCTACCCAAGAGCACATCCATCCTCAATTCCAACCCTGCGGTCAAGAAAAATAGGATGAAAACAGGGAGCGTTATCCGATCCAGGTCCCGATATATGATCCTGCACTCGTGTGGTAGGATGTTTACAAAAACCATTCCCATTGTTATGGATGCGAGAATAACGGAGAAACCCAGCCACATGGCCGTTCCGATGGAAGACAATAAAATCGCTAATGTCAGAACGAACAATTCGGTCCTTTCGTGAATTTTCTTTACTATCAATGCCAGTATTCCACCAGCAGCCCCTCCCAGAAGAAGCGCACCCCCGATCTCCTTTACCGGTTCCCACAACGTTTCGGTTGACCAAAACGAATTATTCCCACCCATTATGGCGGATACGCCTGCAATTGTTATTGCGAATACAACCACTCCGAAAGCATCGTCGAGACCAACAACTGCAACAATGGCATTGGTTAGTTTGCCTCTAGCCCGGTATTCGTAAATTACCGCAATGGTCCCTGCGGGAGCACTGGTACATGCCAGGGCACCAAAAATCAGCCCGAGAGACAGACTTCCTTTTAAAAAATACACTCCGGCCAAAACGAAAAGGAAAGGAAAAATTATACCTCCAAGCATAATGAACATTATCTTTTTACCGCTTTTTCGCAAAAGGGAAAGGGGAAGCTTACCCCCAATGGTGAAACCAATGAAACCGAGAGCGAACCAGGTTATCAGCTCCATCTCCAAGCGTGTAAATTCCACCCATTCAAGACCTTCGGGGCCCAGAACAAAACCTGTCAGCAGATAACCCACCACACCGGTCACCTTGATCCAATGCGTCGCCTTCCCCACCAAGAGGGCCAGTGCAAGAGCTACCCCCGCCATCAGGAATAGCGGGATATTTGATGCCAGCATACCGGAGTATAACTTATCGGTCATATTTATAATTTACATATTCCCCATTTATCCTTTTACCAACCGAATGATAAAGGTTTTATAAAGCAATGCCTATTCGACCTCGAATGGAGCTTTTCAAGGACGCCGTACTCTCTTACAGAAGGGAGAAAGCGATGATGACCCTCAAAAGCATCTTCAAAGAACACTACCTAAAGAGCCCGCCTCTGATGCCTGAAGATCTTGAAAAACGCGAATGGGGGTTCTTTCCATTCCGGAAGGGTGGAATGCGAAGGCATGTTTCGTTCATAGACAGGAAAGAGGTAGAAGCCTATTTCGTTCGCGAGACACCCCGGCATTCTTATTATTCCGTGGCCTTTTACCGGGAACCCGATGCTTCGAAAATGGACGAAAAACAATGGTTGGGGGCCGAACTGATCTTCGATCTCGATGCGGATCACATCGAAGGTGCGGAGAAGATGAAATATGGCGAACAACTCAAGTCGGTAAAGACCGAGGTAATAAAACTTCTCGATAACTACGTCCTAGATGCCTTTGGTTTCGACGAAAAATACGTTGAGCTTCTCTTTTCAGGCGGCAGGGGTTACCACATCCACGTTAAGGACCCGAGGGTGTACGGCATGGGAACCAGAGAACGTCGTGAAATAGTGGACTATATAACGGGGAGCGGACTGCCTGTGGAGGATGATTCCTGGTTGTTCCCCGAGAGATCATTGGGTATGACCAGCTTCGGAAGACACATGAAAGTACTGACAGTAAGAAAGATGCCGGGTGTGAGAGATCCGGGTTGGAGAGGTATTATCGGACAGGGTATCGGAGCTATGCTGGACGAACTGGAGAAAAAGGAGGCCAAAACCGCCGCCAGGTATCTTCAGGACCTTGTTAAAAGCCGTGGTTTATGTGACGATAAAGGCAATAAATACGGGAAGGCCACCATCGAGAGCACCTATCAGGATCTCTTTAGCGGAGAGAGCGGTAAAAGGGGTGTCGATAAATTGAGGAGTGGCACCTTCGAGGTATTCTCGAAAGACCGGAATCGGGATTTCTTCATGAACCTCATCAAGGCGGAGTCACGGGTTAATGCAGGGGAAACCGATCAACCAGTCACCACGGACACACACCGACTCATCAGGGTTGCGGGCTCTCTTCATGGAAAGACGGGTTTTTGCGTGACACCCATTGATCTCGACGCTATAAAGGATTTCGACCCGCTGAAAAATGCAATTGTACTGCCTGAGGACGATATTAACATCGAATGTGTGCGGCCGGCCGATATCGAACTAAAGGGCCATGAGTTCAAGATCACTCCGGGAATTCACACGTTGCCTATGTATGCCGGAGCTTTTTTCCTTGCCTCGGGCAGTGCAATATTGCCAAAAGAAACTTTTCGTGCGTAGTCAGGTTCGGAAGGAATAGTGTTTTCCAAAGATACTTTCTCTATTCCAGTTTTTTTCGAGGCAGAAAGAAAAACCTTAAGATCATTTCACTTAGTTGGTGCGAGCAGGCCCTCTTTCCTTTATATTGGTGCGAGCAGGTTTGCCTTAATATTTTAATTTCCGAGCAGGCCAGGGCGATTTTTCTTTTTCTGAATTTTTTCTTTTGGAGCCCTGGCTAGCGCAGGAAATTTTAAAAGAAACAAACTCCAGTGCAGCACCAATCCAAAAAGGCTTAGGGTGACATTTATTCAGTACTAAACATTAAAATTACCCATAATTTAAAATAGCATAGAATTGGATTTTGCTTTTAATACCCATTGAATATTGTCAATGGTGAAAAGCTCGACAAAAAGTCGAGATTTGTAGCTTGACAATGTTCGCGGAATCGGGGCCTGTAGGAAACAGATGTTTTCGAAGGCTCAGGAATGCCAAAAGGGTATTCCAGAACGAAGTGGGAGCCCATAGGGCCGATTCCGCTGAATCTTTTATCTAACAGTAATGAACGGAGTTAGAAAACCTATGCCGCAACTGCCCGAAGACCTGTTACGTAAACGAGTGCTTCAGGAGATCGCCATGTGCAAGAGGAAACTTGTACACGAGATACTTATGGACGACCCGGAGGTGAACGGTTTTCCCGTTACCATAGAAGTGAACATGAAAAAGATAGCCGGGCCAAAGTTAAAGGACAATCGGATAACCCACGCCTGGAATCACAAGTTCACCATGAAGATCACGAATAACTACCCGTACCAGAAACCCATAGTCAGGTGGCACACCGATATATTTCATCCCAACATAATGGTTCCCGAGGACGGAGGATACGTCTGCACGAGGCTACTCGATACCTGGAACTTTCAATCCAATCTTCTCGCTTTCATACAAGGTATCGAATCATTACTGTCCATGCCCAACCCGCGTAGTCCCTACGGTTCCCAGAGCTGCATGTCCGCCGCACAGTATTTCGCCACCCACGATTATCATCCACCCGGCATAGTGGCCACCACCAAAGGGGGGCCGAAGATAGTGAGAGCTGATTGAGATGGCACTGCCCAAGATAGTTAGCGAAACCAAGAAGGAAACGAAGGAAAAGGAACCACCCGAGGATCTGGAATTCTCATACCTGCCCGGGAAGACCGATTTTACCAAGATGAAGGAATACCTCTCGAAATTTCTGTGATTATTATAATAGTAATATTTATCTCATTAAGGAGGAGATTTGCAGTGATAAACCCCATCTTCGAGGACGAACACATCGACCTGTTCATCAAGAAAGAAGCGGCTCTCAAGATGTTGAAGCACTGCAAGGATTTCAGGGACATCCAGCTCGAGGTAATGGGGTTCATGGTTGGGCACAAGTACGAGTGGGAAGGCAGGGAATACACCGTTGTGGAGGACGTGGTAACTTCCGATCTTGATACCACTGCGGTTTCGGTGAAGTTTGCCAGTTTCGAGCCCCTCTTCAAGAAGTTGGATAAGTTCGAGAAGGATGGAATGGATTATCTTCTGGTAGGCTGGTATCACTCGCATCCGGGTCATACCTCCTTCATGTCGCCCACCGACAAGGACACCCAGATGAGGATGTTCAAGAAGGAATACCAGTCGGCAGTGGTCATCGATCCAATAAATATCGAAATGAAATCATTCAAACTTCATGAAGGTGAGGTGTACGAAAAGCCCTACGCGATTCTTCCCGGACCCGATCAAATGGAGGGTGAGGAGGCAGAGGAACCGGAGGCGGAAGGCGAGGAAGAGACGGGGATCGACCAGGAGAAATTTGTGGAAGCTGAGTTCGTGGAGGCGGAAATGGTGGAGAGTTGGCCGGAGGAAGAGGAAGATTACGCGGTGGAGGATGAGCCTTGGGAAGAAGAACCAGGAGAGATACGAGTACCCTACGATTACGGGGTTCCAACACCGGCCCCTGCCGAAGCAAGGGTACAAGCACCTTTACTTCCCGAAGCCAGGCAAGAGTACAATCCTGAACCGGTCGCACAACAGGAAGGGGAGGGCGACGAAACTCCTAAAGACGAGGAGTTGGATGCATTCGATTACGCGTGGTTCGCGGCTCCGGTCCTGCTTGGCATACTGGGTGGCCTGTTTGGATTTTTTGCAGTAAGGGAAAAAAAATCGAGTCTTGGAAACGCAATGATAGTTCTGGGAGCAATTTCCTCTCTCGTGTGGTTCGCATCCAGTTACGTATTGAAGTGATCTGCTACAATGAAATTTCCGTTAACAAGTGCTTAATTATTTGTGTGATTTATCTTAACTTATAGCCAATATTTCTTAGGAAAGAAATCCTCTCCTTTCGCTCGTTCTCATTCTCCACTCGGCTGGCCTTCTTTCCATCAATGACTCCCAAAATGCCTCTTCCGCTATCTTCGTCCTCCACCACGATCACCTTCGTTGGATTGCCAGTTGCGCAGAAAACTCCACAAACCTCACGCACGTTCTTCACCGCGTTCAGCACATTCAGTGGAAAAGCTCCTTTCATGAAGATAATAAAACTGTGTCCCGCCCCTATCTTGAAAGCATTCTTTGCGGCCAGTACCTTAAGGTTCTCGTCGTTACCTTCCACACGCACCAGCCTCTCGTCGGAACCCTCGCAGAAGGCCAGGCCGAACTTGATTGATGGCATGCTGCATACCAGCGCTTCATAGAGGTCTTCCGCTGATTTCGGTGCAAAATGGGCAGTCCCCAGTATGAAATTCATTTCTTCGGGTTTCTTTACCTCGACAAGTTTGATATCCATCGAATTCCTCCGTTGATCCAATGTTCAATATTTTTATTTTTTTAATGTTTCTTCGGATTTCCCTTCGTCATCTTTTTTTCCGACGCGAAAAGGTCCAGACACGATACCGGGCATTCTTCCACACAACGCCCGCATAGGATACACTCGGCGGAGCGCTCCTCCTTGACGACGTCTATGTTCATTGGGCAGGTCTTCGTGCATCGGTTACAATCGATACATCTAACGGAATCGCGTTTCAGGTGGAGCACAGAAACCTTGTTGAAGGGTGCCACTATGGCCCCATAAGGACAAATGAAACGGCACCATGCTCTGCTAATGATGAGAATGCCTATTAAGAACACCAGGCTATAGATGCTTTTCATAACAAGATATTCACCGCTTGCCCATTCCTTGCCAGTAAAGCGGGAAACTGTCAGCGTCGGAATGGTGGCGGTTACCATGCCGCCGGGGTCGAAGAGACAGAACCATTTCGTGTTGAAGGCCCATGCCGCCACAATCACCAAGCCGAGAATGCCGTACTTCATGTACCGCGCTTCCCACATCCGGGGAATTCGGAAAAAACGATTGTTGCGTTTCGATATTGGAGAAAGCAGGTCCTGCAGTGCGCCGAAGGGACATGCCCAGCCGCAGAACGCCCTTCCGAAAATCACAGAGAGAAAGGCAATAAAACCAAACAAATAAAGGGTCAACTTCAACCAGGCACCGCTCTCCAAACCCATTACGGCGTACTGGAGGGCGCCAATGGGGCAGTTCGCAACAGCCCCGGGGCAAGCAACACAGAAGAAGAACGGGTATATGAGACCGGTCATGCCGATACCAAAAATTCCTGCTATGGAAAGGATCAGAAATAATATCTGGGACGCCATTCGAAGTGATCGAATTCTCATCTCTATCGTTTGGGCATTGTATTCGTATATTAAATATTTTATTGAGCCTGTTCGGGTACAAGCCAAGCGATGGTTATCTCGGAGGAGTACTGGTTCCCTTCATCCAGAAAGCCTGCCCTTCCAATGCCGGCTCTCGCATCATAATTGCCCGCCTCAGCCATAGTGATTAGCACACTAAACGTATAGTTATTTCCTTCCGCCGATATGATACCGGGAATCTCTTCGGAAGGAATGGAAAGCGCGACAGATATCTGGCCTTCGCCTCCCCGGGGGTTCGATCCGCTTTCACCGGCTGTCGTATTGGGGCCGTTCACTTCCACAGAGAAGGTATCAGGTTGATTTTCGTAAAGCCTTAAACGCTGTATATCCGGTTCATCGGTCCACTTGAGGGTCACTGTAACACCAGATATGTATTTCTGTTCTTCAGAGCTGTAGGGTATAGTTATAAAATTACCTTCATTAAGATACTCCGATTCCGATAGAGTTTCCTCTTCGACCACAAGAGAGCTAATATCCACCGTATCTTCCAATGGCTCAGCGGAAATTGCTCTTAGTATCGTATAATCGGTTTCACCAATGGTAAAGGCTGCTAACATGATGAGGCCGCAAACCCCAACACAGAAGGCAGTTAACCTAATAGAAGTCGCCCGCGCGGGTCTCTTTCCGTAATCATGAGCGAAAACCCTTTTCTGGATAGTGGGAAACGGTCGGCTTAGGGCAGAACTATGTTTCCTCTGCGGCTCCCAGTAATACTTGAAAATAAGATAGAAAACAGCGATCATTATTGCGTTAACGATCAGGGAGGTAAGCGTGCCAACGGTCACATCGGTCATTGTGGCCATTCCCTCCGCAGTTGCTCTGCTCTGGAAGAAGAACACTGAAAGCTGCCAGTTCCCCATGCCGTGCATTATTATTACTGCCCATATATTTCTGGACCACATGTACAATGCGCCGAATACGGCTCCCGCAGTCATCCATCCGATCTCGGCCACAATTAGCTGGGCAATGGGCATCTTGTAAACGGTAATGGCGATGGGTACGTGACTGAGACCGAACAGGATCGATGCGAATACCAGTGCCTGCCAGTTGGGCAGCACTCTCGCGGCCTGGTCCTGTGTGAATCCCCGGAACTGCATCTCCTCCACGGGACCAACGATACAGAAATGAGTGAAGGTCATGATGGCGAACAGCAGGACGGTGGTTGTATCAAGAACGCTGAAGAAACCAAGTGTCCCGAACTCGCTACCACCGGCTATACCCGACATTGTGTCGTAGGTCAGCATCTCGAGGACCCGCCATAGGATGGCGCTCAAAAGACCTATCATGACCCCGCTCATGATACGGGTCTTGGTAAATGTGAATGGTATTCCCTTCTCCTTTCGGTACAGCTTCCAGTACAGAATAATAGGAATCAAGTGAACCGTGGGCGCGGCAATAATGTGAACGATATAGAACTTCAGGCTGCCGAAGGGACTGATGAAGGGTGCGCTTACGTATCTATAAATACCCCAAAGCACGAATTCGATGAGTATTACGATAAAAATTTCAGCTACGAAACGCCATTTTCCAGGCAGCGGTCGATCTCCCTTTGGTGGAACCCCGTACCATTTTTTGTCGTGCCGGGTGTCAATATCACCACGGAACTCAATCATTTGAGAACAGCCCCTCGATCCTGGTATCTTTGAGAACCGGGCGCAATCTCCTTGCAGTTTCCACCTCCGCCATATCCAGATCCAGCTCGATGATGCATTCCTTGAAATCTTCCGCACGTACCTTTCGGTCGCCCCTTGGCCCCCACACCTGGGCGCCGCCTTTGAAGATCAAATTCTTTTCGTTGCCGATGACGTTGGAGTAGATCATGAAAATAGTATTCTCAATGGCGCGCGCCGGAACGATCGCCTCGAAGAACCTCAATGTGATGGATGGAGCAGCGGATATGCATACCACACCGTCACATCCCATGAGGGCGTATTGTTTTGTCAGCTCCGGAAAAAATATATCGTAGCAGATGATGAGACCTAGCTTTATTCCATTTATCTCGAATACTGCCAGGTGATGGCCTTGCCGGAAATAGCGCCTCTCGTCAAAGGGACCGAAGTTGGGAAGATGCCATTTGTCGTAAAAGGTTACTTCGCCATCGGCTCCGATAGCCACCGAGCTGTTGAGCACTTCACCCCGAATAACATCATCCTTCCTTGGCATACCGAAAATAATCGATCTTTTATTGCTACGACACAGCGACGAGAGTTTTTCCATCTCGTCTCCCTCGACATCCAGGGCCAGTGTAAATAACATATCCCCTATGTTGTAACCGGTGAGGAACATCTCGGGGAATATCAAAAGCTCCGCGTCGGTCTCGCCCATACACTTTTCGATCTTAGCGATGTTGGCTTTCACATCGCCAATTACAGACGGGATCTGGATCAACGCAATTTTCATTGGGATCCCTCGTCACCGGTATCCTCTTCCGTCAATGATATATCGAGAGGCCTTTCCACCAGTTCGCCGCTCTCTTTGACCAGTTCGTTTATTCTCAGTTCCGCCGATTTCAGCTTGCCGTGGAGATGGCGAGACAGGCCAATGCCGTACTCGAACTTTTTCAGGGATTCCTCCAGCGAGAGGTCCCCTTCTTCAAGACTCTTTACAGTCTTTTCCATCTCTGACATAGCTTCCTCAAAACTAAGTTTTTGTATTTCTTCTGCCATGAATATCCAACTCCTTGTCTTTCACTTCTCCAAGCAGCTTTGAGCTACGTAAACGCACTTCTATTATATCACCTATATTCGTATTTTCAGCTTCATTTATAACGTGTCCATCAGAGTCAAGGACAAGAGCGTAACCCCTGTCGAGGACCCTCTCGGGCGACAGCGAATTTAGAAGTACGGAACCGTTCTGAACTGCCTTTTTTCGGTTATTAATGTTCAAATTGATATTTTTCTGTAAGCGGTGATCGGTTCTTTCGACCCTCTCAGCCAGCCTCGTTAATATTTCGGTAGGGGAATTGCGGTACACGGCTTTTGTGTACAGATCGCACATATCTCGGGACGCAGCAAAGCGGTTCCCAAAATAGATGTCCAGTTCAAAAAATAGCTGTGCGAGGTTGCCCTTAAGCCTTTTGATACGGTCGAAAGGTCTCTGGAAAGCAACACTCCGATCATAAGCCTTTAGCCGGGCCGCGTATCCCCGCAGCATAATATCTCCCGTACGGTTCAGCCTGGAATTCAGCTCATCGTGATGCTGTATTCTTCCGGAAAGCAGACGGCCAGGATCTCGAAGCAGAATGTGACTTTTTTGCGAATCTAATCGAAATTTCCCTTTCTCCACTCTATTTTTCATGTTCGAGACTGCAGCGCGTTCAAGTTCTTTAAGCCGACCCAACAGCTGCGATCGATCGGGGACGGCCATTTCGGCGGCAGTGGAAGGTGTAGGCGCTCTCATGTCGGATACAAAATCACAAAGAGTAAAATCGGTCTGGTGCCCGATCCCGGTAATTACGGGCACTCGCGAGTTGAAAACCGATCGTACCACCGGCTCCAGGTTGAAGGCCCACAGGTCTTCGAGGGAACCCCCTCCTCTTGCAAGGATTATGACGTCAAGGTTATCGAGAGAGTTCAGCATTTCCATGGACGAGATGATGGAAGCCTTGGCATAGAGACCCTGTACGATGGTCGGGATGACGAAGAGCTCCACGGCGGGATATCTTCTATTTATTATCTTTATAATATCATGCAGGGCCGCGCTCTCAGCACCCGATGCGACACCGATACGTTTGGGATATAAGGGAATGGGAAGTTTATT
Source organism: Thermoplasmatota archaeon (assembly GCA_030740765.1). GTDB lineage: Archaea > Thermoplasmatota > Penumbrarchaeia > JASLWR01 > JASLWR01 > JASLWR01. The sequence continues at coordinate 20,032 of JASLWR010000035.1, read as the reverse complement.
CTCGTCCTCGAAAAGCCCTTCCGCTTTCAGCTTCGCTTTCAGCTTCTCATACTCTTCGTGAAGATTCCCCACGCCGTCGTGGCGTATCTCCTTGACCATTATCTGGTACTCGCCCCGCACCTCGTAGATGGTGACATATCCACGGACGATCACTTTCATCCCGTTAGCAGGCATGAAGTTGAAATTTCGGTTCATTCCCCGGAAACTGACGCATTTGATCTTGGCATCTTTACTTTTAAGGTCGAAATACATGTGCCCGGCACTCTGCTGAAAATAAAAATTGGTAATTTCACCTCGAACCCCCACATCGCGAAGCTGGTCGCTGTCCTCTATGACCGACTTGATCATACGAGTGATCTCGTTCACGGAGAAAATCCGTTCCGTCTGCATGAAGTTATCAAGGTTGATGCTTTGAATGGGGGCACCTCCGAGTACGGAATAACGGAAAATCATCATTCATATACTTATAATTATGGGGAATTGGAGATTTGAAATATCATCTATCTTTGGATTAGAGATTTGGAGTGTCCATGTGTTCAAGTTTGGGGCTTATATACCGGAGAGATATTGTAAACAGTAGATTTGCCAAAGAAGTATTTAAGGACGATAGGAGGGTGGGTGAAAGTAAATAACTATAATAGAAGAAACCTTGTTATGGACCGATCAAGAGCTATTGAATTCAGCTTCTAATAAGCAAAAAATAGAAGACAATGCCTTAAAACTGGATACCAATTGTGAAGGAGTTGCATTTTTAATCAATTTCGCAGTACACCATCCAATGCGCTTAGAATTATACTCTTGTTTGAAATAGACTTTAAGATTTTCCTTATCTCCTGGTAAAGTGGGTCCACCTAATTCTTTTATTAATCTAGAAATATCTTCTTCAATTTTGTAAACTTCTCCAGAGACAACTGTATAAACAGAGAAATTTCGAGGGCCGCATTTACAATTAAAATGGAAGCTACTATTTGGAACCAATTCCTGCATATGAATTACAGCAATACCATGTTTTCCTAATCGAGAAATCATCATTTCCCCAATTGTTTTCTTTTTCTTGGGTGATTTACGATGCCATTTTCGATTAGACTCATTGATGATATATTCACGATCTAAGATATAAACAAATATCCTATTAGAAGGACAAAACTTAAATGAAGGAATTATCGATTCAAACGCTGACAAACCCCTCTTCACTCCCCTACAAAAAGAAGTTTTAGGAAACCACAAACCGTAGGGCCCATTATACTTTTCACCCATTGCCCTAATTATTGGATATTCATCAGTACCATTTCCTGTTCCTACAATAGCCATCACTTTAGAAGGCATCAAACGAGAAACTTCCAATCTATACCCCCAAAGCTTCAACCAAGAGTCGAGGATCTGAATTACCATTCATAAGTCCATTTAATTCATCAATTGACAATGATTTGAATACTGTAGTATCATCTGCTTTTTTATTTAATAATAATATATTAAGATCTTCTATGTCTGAATCTAACAACTCATAAAGGACATCGATACTATGAGTTGCAAGTACAACTTGCCAATCCTTTTTGGATAACCATTGAATTTCTTTTTTTAATAACGATGGGTGTTCAGTACTACCAAAGTCATCCCATAAAACAAGTTTAGGTGAAATTGTTTCTAGCAATAGTATCGTAATGATTGCCCTTTTCACTCCTTCTCCTGCATCATCAAGTCTAATATACATTGGTACATTATTTTCTCTCAATCTTCTAGTGTGTAAATGAGCAGGGGGTGAATAGATATTTGAGAGATTTTTATTTTAATTATATCATGGATAAAACAGTCCCACTGGCGCTTCCAGTAACCGAAAAAAATTATTACAATTCAACTCATACGGACTTGCATCTTGGCTTATCCGGCGAATCATCAACTCACGCAAGGATCTACCAGGATTTTCACCGCAAATACTCCCTCCTAAGAGTCCCCCGCCTCAGCAATGACTTGACCCAAAACGAGCCCGACGTTATTCTCATCAAATCCCTTGAACGATTAAGAGAATTAAAATTACGGGACCAGAGCATCCATGGGTCTCAGGAAAGAGACAGGAATGCGCGAAAGCGGACTGGAAAAACCGAGCCGGGTAATAGAAAAATCGGCGGTAAAGGCGAACAAACAGGACTCGGTTTTTCAAGTAAAGGCGACCCTGCCGGCTCGCCTAATTTGTCAGGAGGTGACCTTACGAGTGAACTTGACAAAACAAGGTTTTATGAGATCATCGAAAATATACTTGAAAAGGAAGCTAAAAGACACGGTTTGGTGTTCCGATGATATGGTTAGGATTTCCCGAAGAAGAAAGCGGTAGCTCATCATCGCCGGCTATGGAAGATGCCAAGATGGCCATAGAAGAAGTTACCCTGGCAAATGAAATGATCGATAATTGCGAGGTACAGCTCAAGGAGAATTTGGGTAAATTGGACGTGAAATTGAAGAAAGAGGAAAAGGAAGAGTGGCTGGGCAAACTGCATCTCAACAATGTGAATTCCGATATGACATGGGGTGAGATCGCCGATGAGTTTTATAAAGTATACTCGAAGGAAGGATTGACCGGGGACAGCAATCCGGATGTGTTCTGTAGCGAATGCGGGAAATGGATCGTTAGCGGGAGAACTGAATGCCCGGAGCACGGTTCAGGTCCAGGCATGGTCCAGGAATACGACGTTAGCAAAATGGGCACAATACTGGCGATTATCGAGGGGGAAAGTAACGAAAATATACCTTTCGGAAGATACGGATCGAACACTATTGAGCGGGTTGAAGAAGTGGTGGCCGACGGTGGCTGCAGTGCCTCTCTCTCAGATTTCGAATCGGAGCTTGGAAAGATTATCGAAGGAATGAACAAATTAAGTCAGGCCATTGAGGAGATGAGGAAGGGTGGTGAAGACGCCGTGAATAGTTCCTCTGACCTGAAAGATTTCGTGAAAGGAATAAAATCGCTGAAGATCAACACCGTCGAGAACGTGGTGATGGATGGAAAAAGGTGGCTGGTGGAACACAGGATACCCGGTCGATCCGGAACGGATTCTGGGGTTTCCTCTATAATAATGCAGGATATGGGTCGCCTCCCTATGAGGATTTCCTTTGAGGGAGTTCTCTCGGGGGACAACAGTCCGGAAGAACGGAACCCGGTAACGGGACCTGCGATAAAAGACAGGAAAGTTTTGGAAAAATTGGAACTGTTGAAATGGTTCTACAAAAAAAGAATGCCACTGTTCTTCGCGTGTAACCTCATTAACCATGCGGACATTGCCACCAAGGTGATGATCGAGGACCTGCATTTCAGGGAAGAGCAATTGGTAAATCATCAGGTAGAATTCAAATGCACTCTTGTGGAGTACAGCGATGTCCATTGGGTTTCGCCCGAAAACCGGGAAATTCAACTGAAGGGGATCAGGGAAGAGGTTGAGATATGGGCCCAGTTCCAGACCCTGGACATTGCCACTTCATACAGGAAAATATACGGGGCAGACCCCATAACAAAAGCCATAACGAGAATTATAAACGGCGGAACATTGAAGTGAATTTAATATTATAATCTTTTTACAGTACATCCATTTGCGACCAAAAGATTATTAGGGATATAGAAATAATCAATGGCATGATGCCTTATGGTATTTTCTTCACAATGTAAATGGAAATTATTTATCACTATCATCGTCGCACTTTCCGTATTCCTGCAGACTTCGCAAGTAACGGGATACAATACCTACCCTCCCATGGTTGCTTCCCGGTCCGGGGACAACAATACATGGATAGAAGTCGATCGATTGGAAACTAACCTCCTGGTGGAAAAGGGAAGCCAGACCTTCATCCGCTTCGATAATGACACCGGGCGTTTGAGCGTTACCGATGAGCTTGACTACCTTGAGGCACTCAGTGGCCGATCACAGGAAGCGGTTATGAGGGCACCGGTTTGGCTGCGGGATAATCTATCAAAAAAACTGGTCGATGCAGGGATACAATCATTCAATCTCGAGGAGGTTGAAATCGCCTTTGGCGATCTGGACGGCGACGGCGATAACGATATGCTGGGCACAAACTTTACTGGTATAAACCTTTACAAAAATCACGGGACGAGACATCTATCACTTTTTTCCTGGGACAAAGAGCTGTTCGATACTGCTGCGAATTTTGACGGGGGGTATTTCACCCAACCGTCACTGGGGGACATGGATGGAGACGGCGACCTGGATCTTGTGGTGGTAAGGTGGGGTGAAATGTATTATTTCGAAAACATCGGGACGAGATTCACTCCCATCTTTGATTTTGTTTCCATTGGTAACATAAGAAACAGTCTTTCGCCTTTCCTGGTTGACCTGAATAATGACGGGTATGCGGACCTGGTGCATGGCAGGGTCGAGGGAACCCTGGATTACTGGGAGAACCGGGCCACGGGAAATATTGGTGAGTTCAACCGCAATCCTCTGGTATTTACCGGGATCGACGTTGGAGATTCCGCACATCCCGACGGGGGGGATCTCGATGGCGATGGCGACTGGGACATCGTTGTGGGTTCCGCTTCAGGAACACTTCATCATCTACCGAATCTGGGTACTTCCACAAACCCGTTGTTCACCATCAACGACCTGACGCTGTTTGCCGGAATAAATGCGAACGACAACCTGGATCCTTCCATTACGGTCCTGGAAACAGACGAGCTTTATGACCTGGTCCTCACCTCTGCCTTGCGGCGGGTTTTTTTCTACGATAACACAGGTACTTCGGTCTCACCGGAATACCGCATATCCTCCAGCTACGAAGTATGGCCGGGAATGTCGTACTACCCGCCAAACGAACTTTTGAAGGTAGTGGACGGGAAGGGAATGTCAGATTATTCCGAGCTCTTGCTCACCTGTCCGGAACATCTTGTTGATGAGATTGCAGCTTCAATCGCGTACACCAGCGACAACGTCCTTTTATTGAATGAAGTAACACCAAAAATGTTTCTTGAGAATGCCAAGTACATTTATGAGACCGCGCCCCTCCTCGACTATGTTGAGTTAGTGGAAGTCGGAGATTTCGGAACTGGTAATTATCATACCACTACACGTTACAGGGTGCTGGACAATGGGACTCCTGTGGAGATCACATTGCCCCGGGATATATATTACAAATACATAGTCCATCCCAAGGTAACAGAAGAGAATCCTGCGTATATCGATCCCGACACAGGGGGAGTTGCCATGCCGTATCCCCAGGGCAGCGGCAGATTCTGGAGAGAATATCTTTTCAATCACAATGATTCGGCTTACCCCGAAGATCCGGATCCCACGGATGAGTCTGACAGATACCCCACAGATATTTATCCTCCGCTACTCAGCGACCTGCTCGCCGGTGTGGACTATCTTTTTAACTGCACCACTCATGGGGCGCCAGGGGGACGAAGGGTGGATTATGGGGATAATGCTGTTATAAGGGTTTCGAACTGGGTTGGCAAGACCCTCATCCTGAACCAGCAGGAGGTAAGCGATGATGAAAGACCCACCCAGCCGGTTCGAATTGCAAGTGGTCATAACGGGAACTGCGGAGAACTTCAGGATCTCACCATTGCCGCCGCCCGCACGGCTCTGATACCTGCTTCGGGAATCATTATGCTGGGAGAGGATCATGTATGGATAGAGTTCTGGGAGAGGGGATGGCACCAGTGGGACAACTACTGGAGTGACAGTGGCAGCATCATAGACAATCAGGGCAACTACTGGTACGGATGGGGAGGAAGGGGGGGTTCCGGGATATACAAATGGCACGGCAATGACATGATCGAGGACGTGACCACTGATTACGTCCCCCGGGAGTTCCTGTCGGACGTCGTCGTAAAAGTCGTGGACCGGAACGGTGAACCGGTGGATGGCGCCCGGGTGGTGATCGGAAGCCATTGGCTGATAGAGCACTCCGGCGATACGCCAGTGACGGCGCCTTTCCCCAGTATATGGAATTACACCGATTCCGATGGAATAGCGAGATTCACACTTTGCAACAATAACATATCCATGAAGGTTATATCAAAACTCGGCAACGGGGCAGTGACAAAGACCTATATCGGCAGCGGAAAGAGTTACGAGTTCAACATTACCCTCGAGGGAAGAAAACCGCGGGCCGGACCTGCTTTTCGGGAGGTTGAAGCACCCTCCGGCGGAACATGGCGCATTTCTTACGAGATGGAGGTTGTATCCGCCTATCAAAGACCGCCAAATGCGAACACAGGCTCGGTTCATACTCACCAGATCGACGGCGGCCTCCATCTGGATTACGCTATCATCCCCGAAAGAGAAATGGGACGAAAAATGCGGAACCTGCGAGCAGAATGCTACCGTGCCGGTACGGACGAAAAATCGTATGAGGGTGAGATATTCAGCAATGGCGGACAAAAATTATTCTTCATGCTTAGCGGATGCGATCAATTGGAGACCTACAAGATAGTACGGGTGAAAATGATACTCTCCCGCATGGTGGATGACAAACCCTTTCTGTCCATTACCGAACCAACGGATGGCGGGATATTCACTCTGGATGAGGATATCAGCTTCCGCGGTACTGCTGTTGACAGGGGAAATATCACAAGACTGAACCTTAGCTTCGGTGCGCAGGTATTTAGCCTTATTTCATTTCTACATGATGGGAAATTCACCTACACAATTTTAGCTGGAACACTGGAAGAGGGGGAACACGTTCTGACGATAACTGCTTGGAACGAGTTAGGCTATAAGGCTGTGGATTCCGTCACCGTACTGATCTCGTCCTTCGTACCCCCGAAGGTATACATTTCGAGGCCTTCCGACGGCAGTACGTTCTTTCGGGGAGCCCTTATAAATGTGAGAGGGGGGGTGGAAGCGGATATAGTTGAAAGACTTGAACTGAAAGTGGACGGCATGGGTATATACGAAACTTTCGATATCCTTCACACCTACACAGATGGTAATTTCGATTTTCAGCTGAACACCACCGAGTACCCGGAGGGAGGATACAATCTGACGGTGAAAGCAGTGGATGCTGCCCGATTATCGGGAACCGATCTTGTGAGGTTCACTCTGAAAAGGAAACCGGACACGCAGCCCCCCGAATTGACGATAATGAATCCGGAGAATTACCGGAAATTGACAACTGGCGAAATTTTAAAGATCAACGGGACCGTGCGGGACGACGTAGGTATTGCCGAATTGTGGTTGTTGACGGATAATGCGGAGACCGATATACTGGGATCGTTGACGGGGATCGAATATAGTTTTGAGATGGAAACCGCCGGAATGGATAAAGGAAAGCACATACTTGAGATAATGGCTTCGGACACGTCTGGTAATACTGTAACGGACAAAAGAAACTTCGTGCTGGAAGAACCGGTCCCGGTTGAAAACGAACCGCCGATAATAGAATTTCTCGAACCTTCCAATTACGCCGTGATGGAGTACGGCGAGGAAATTCTCATAAAAGCGGAAATAAGGTGGGATGCGGACCCGGGCTCAGTGGAGTTTTCCTTCATCGGCAGCGATGCGTGGAATGACGGAGCGAATCATTATAATCCTCTAAGCGGCCTGTTCATATATCGGCTGAATGCATCGGCGCAGAGGACGGAGTTTATCCAGTTCGCCCTTCGTGTAACAGACCAGGAGGGGGAAAGTGTAACGGAGATACTGGGGATCGACATACGGGACACAATGGCGCCGGAGCTTGATATGAAGGAGGATATCGATGGAAAACAATACTGGGTTGGCGACAAGCTTGAGGTGACGGTAGCGGTATCGGATTTATCGGTCATCGATGAGGTCTTGCTCACGTTGAAGGGACCGGGATTCAAGCGCGACTTCCACTCAAAGATGGTGGGTGAGAACTATCTGTTCGATATTGACCTTCTTGATGTACGTCCGGGAACCTGTACGGTGGTGATAAAGGTGAAGGACGTCGAGGGGAACGAGGCGACCCTGGAAAGGACAATTATAATCGACGAGGCCGTCGGAAAGGAAGAAAAAAAGGAAGATTCTCTGCTCGGGGGATTCGAAATAATTGGATTGATCGTAGGCTTGGCCCTTGCCGTTCTCGGGGTTGCCGGGGGGCTGTCGTGGTTGATTCCGAGGAGATGAGTATTTCGTTTATTTTTGCCATCAATAATGATCATAAAGTCGTGAAAAAGTACCGACATTTCGCATAACGACTTGCGGGTTTCCGAACTTCCGACGGGGGGAACAACACCCATAATATCACCATTGGCGGGGTAGGAAGTTGTAGCGGAGCCGACAGGCGAGAGCCTGAAACCCGCTAGTTATGCGTGTCCGATAGGACCGAGCACCGCAGGGGGCTTTAGTCCCCGAGGAGCGCAAGAGTTTAACACGAACGAGGGTAACATTTGAATTGTCCTTCTTTAGTTTGAATTATCTGTGAATACATTCTTATTCATTGCTTTTCGATCTGCCATCCTTATGAAACATCTTGTATTCTTCATACTTCTGTTTGTTTTCTTCATGCAATCTCATTCGTTTGCGACCATATTTTATTTGCAGAATTCCCGCGGTCAGCGTTGCTGTAGGTATTAAAATAAGACCCCCAATCATCAAGATTGTTCCAGCCAAACTCATTTTATATTCGGTACTCCTTACATAATCAATTTGATTGGCTTCGAGATATTTTTCTTGTGTATCATTTTCTCTCACAACACCATATACTTTTATAATATTACCCGGGATAAAAGAATAATTATATCGAGCATTTTCTTCATCGATCACCGGTTTTGCGTTCTCGACATTGAAATTTGTGTTTTCGGTAACAGTGACGTTCATTGTAGTTTCTTCTAAGATCAGCTCAAATGAATCGGGATAATGCCAGATGATATTATCAGGATGGCCAGTTCCCCATATAAGATAGTTTTCTTTTTCACTGATTCTGCCTTCTTGACTTATTCTGGAATTTAGATCATATGAATCAAGCGGGGGATCTGCGTTCCCTACTGCAAATATGATAGCGAATAAATATATAATCACTATTACTATGAATCCAGAAATGGCTATTTTTCCTAACAGAATCGGATCGAAGGAATTAGCCATTCTATTTCTGCATTTTGGGCAGGGACCGAAAAATCCTTTATAACACTCCACACACACATAAAATTTACATGAATCACACCACCCATAACTCCGCATCACACCAGTTCGAATTTTTTTATCGCACGTGCCACATTTTATTTCCATAAATCTCTCCTCCCACAGTGCCAATATGTTTCAAGTTATGGTCTTTCAATTTCATTTATATATTTAATAATATTGTTGCTGGTGTGGAACAATTTCTAAAGATAATTATTTTACATTCTTGTACTATTTCAACAGTATTCCATTATAAAAGATAATTCAAACATTTTTCTCTACAAAGAAGGATAATTCAAATCGGGTGTGCCTGGGTGGGGCGTATAAATTACGTATAACTCCGCCATTGGCGAACAATAAGTTCGGATAGGCGGAGTTATACGGTAACAACTCGAAGATTATCCTATGAAACTTTCTTCGATTCTACAAAGAAACTCCCCATCAGAATCAGAATGGCTCTGAAAAAATCAGCCAAGCGAATAATAAAGTTTCAAAGCTCACACTTTTCACAATAAGTTCCACTGCAATCCTCGTTTTCAAACTTCCACTTGAGACCCCATTTTTTTACACTCTGGACTACCTGCACGAGGTCTTTCCCTCTCTCGGTAAGTGAATAGAAAGTCTTTATTGGTATCTCGCTGTAATCGATTTCCTTTCGTAAGACATTCTCCTCCGCCAGTTCCTTCAGTCTCTCGGAAAGTATCTTCGGCGTGATCCTCGGTATGCTTCTCTTTATCTCTGAATATCTCTTCCTATCCTTTTCTCCCCTGAACAGTTCCAGTATGATCAATAGCGTCCATTTCTTCGATATCAGGTCCACGGTTTTGTACACGGTACAATCTTCGTCCATGGTATACTATTAGTAACCACTATATATATATACTTTGGTATCTATTTACTATTAAGTAGAAAAAAGATACAAGGTGATGCAAATGGTCAAGCGAAAAGTTGTCAAGATCGACGAGGAAAAATGTACTGGCTGCGAAGAATGTGTGCCCAACTGTTTCGAGGGCGCTCTCCAGATAATAGACGGGAAAGCGAGACTTATCAGCGACCTGTTCTGCGACGGATTGGGGGCCTGCCTCGGTCACTGTCCGGAAGGCGCCATCTCCATTGAGGAGAGGGAAGCCGAACCCTATGATGAACGGAGAGTAATGGAGGAGAACATAGTGCCAAAGGGTCATAATACCACAAAAGCGCATCTAGCCCATCTCAGAGATCACGGGGCCAATGAATACCTTGCCCAGGCTCTCGACTACCTCCGAGAAAAGGGGATCGCGAATCCTCTCATGGAAAAAGCTGAAAAACCCAAGGAAATCCGCGGATGTCCAGGGGCAAAGATGATGTCCTTTCCTGACGAAGTAGCGGAACAAGACGATTCCGGTTCAGCGAGACCATCCCAGCTTCGGCAGTGGCCCACCCAGCTTCATCTGGTACCTCCCACCGCGCCCTATTACCAGGATAAGGACGTACTGCTTGCTGCCGACTGCACTGCCTTTGCTCTGGGAGATTTCCACAAGGACCACCTCAAGGGCAAGGGCCTCGCAATAGCCTGCCCCAAGTTGGATTCCGGGCAGGAAATGTACCTGAACAAGCTGGTCTCCATGATCGATGATGCCAAGATCAACTCTCTCACCGTGATGATAATGCAGGTTCCCTGCTGTCGTGGTCTCCTGAACCTGGCGACTAGTGCCGCAGAGAGGGCAAACCGGAAGATACCGATAAAAGTGGTCGTGGTGGGTATCAAGGGAGAGATACTTCAGGAAGAATGGGTCTGATGGATCATTTGAAGATCATCCGTTAAATAGGAATGACCATGCGATAGGGGTCGAAAGGACGAGCACCTAACCACTTGTCGGTCCTTACATGGAGGTATCTTTCGAGAAACTACTCTCTATAAATACCCATGGCGGCATCATATGATTAGAAAATGGCAGCCGGTTTAGATAATTTACTTAACACATAGTGATTGAAGCAAAGAAGGAGTTGAATTATGCAAAATAGAAAATCACGAAATCCACCTTCGGATTCGTCCCAAGAGGATGAAACTGTATTTCCCGATAGCTTCCACGATATCATTGCGGAAGTTCAACCTGTAATAATGAGGGAACCCCTAGGAGAAATACTCGGCGCATTCTCAAAAGATGTGGGAATTTTGGCATACGGATATTCGGATGTGGTGAAGCTAACCGGGCATGCCTGCCCCACAACGGCAGGGGCGTACTTGTGCTGTAAGAAGGCTTTGGAGGAATTATATCCCGATGAGATACCCACAAGAGGTGAGATCTCCGTAAAGGTCCATGGAGAACCGGATGAGGCGACCTATGGGGTTATGGCACAGGTAATCACCCTTATAACGGGGGCAGCGGGGGTAAGCGGTTTCAAGGGGCTGGGGCATGAATACCGGCGGAAGGATCTGCTCCAGTTCACTATTGATAGCCATATGCAAGATGGAATGAGCTTCGAGTTTCAGAGAAGAGACAATGGTTCTGCCGTACTGGTGAAATTCCACCCCGAAAGGATCCCTTTTCCCGCCGACAAGGGCAGAAGGCTACGGGAGCTTCTGGAAAAGATCATTTGGGAGGCAGCGAAGGAGAGCGAGAAAAAAGAATTCCAAGAGATTTGGAGGGAAAAGATAGCGGCTATGCTCATTGAAGAAAAAGATATTAAAAAATGGCTTGTGATAGAAAAAAGGAGGTGAACGAATGGAACAAACGAATATAATCGATGTGAGAAGGATGGAACACCACCATCGCGAGAACCTGATATTTCCGGGACTGGATAGTCTCAAAGTCGGTGATGAGTTGCGGATCATACTCGAGTTCGATCCGGTTCCCTTGGTTCACATGCTGACCGCCAAGGGCGACTTTGAGCTGTCGAAGGAAAAAAAAGGGGATGAAGAATGGATCTTGGATGTCAAAAGGGTCAACAATGGGCACGACAAGAAGGCGCAGTTCAAAAAGCTACTACGCGAGCTCAAGGACGGTGAAATGACGCCCGAGACCCAAAATGAAGCAAAGGCTCTGCTAGAGTTGGTGGACGCCAAAACCCTGGGCATTATCGAGCAGGGGCTGATAAGGGAGGGGGTATCACGCGAGGAGATCCGAGAAAGTTTGTGCGACATTCACCTTGACATGATCAGGGATTCACTGATATCGAACAAGAGAGAGGTCCCTCCGCCGCATCCCATCAATACGTTGATGGAGGAACATAAGGTGATCCTCAAGAGCCTGGACGAGCTGGCCGGGGTGGTAGACAGGATCAAGGAGGCGGCCAGCTTCGCCGATATGGAAAATGGTCTCCCCAGGTTAAAGGATATCTCCCATCATCTGGTAGAAGCGGAGTCCCATCACGAGAGGGAAGAGGATTGTCTTTTTCCCGTACTTGAAAGACATGACATCACGGAGCCATCGAACATAATGAGAATGGACCACGTAGAGCTGCGAAAAGGAAAAAAAGAACTCTATCAATATGCCCACAATCCCGAGGATCATGATTTCGACGAATTTCGGGTAAAAATTATCGAGTTGGGCAGTTATCTGACGAAGGAACTGGAACGTCACATTTTCAAGGAGGACAACATTCTCTATCAGATCGCATTGGAGGTCCTTTCCGGAGAGGAATGGAAAGAGGTCAAGAGAAAATGTGATAAGATCGGTTATTGCTGCTTTACGCCAAATGACCGGAAGGAGGCGAGATAGATGAAGAAGTATCAGGTAATCTTCGATGAAGAGGCATGTATCGGCTGCGGTGCATGTGAAGCGATATGCAATAACTGGACATTAGAGGGCGATATTGCCAAACCATTAAAGACAGAGATCGGAGAGGATGAAATCGATGAGAACCGCGAGGCAGAAGATATATGTCCCGTGGATGCAATCAAAATAGAAGGGTAGGAAAGGCGATCACGTCCCTTCAATAACTTGTAAGGGTGATGAATAATTAAAAACAAATGGAGGTCGAAAGCAATGAACATGAAAAAAGAAGTGAATAAGGCATTGGATATTATCAGACCTAGACTGCAGGCGGACGGAGGGGATATCGAGCTCGTGGACGTTACATCAGAGGGACTTGTGAAGGTGAGACTGACCGGAGCATGCGGAAGTTGTCCCATGAGCCAAATGACGCTAAAAGCAGGCGTGGAAAGAATGATGAAACATCTGGTGCCAGGCGTAAAAGAAGTGGTCAGTGCCTAAATAGTTCCCTTCGGGGGAAACATCGATCGAGGTGATATTGATGGAAGAATATCTGAATAGAGGCATAAAGGAGATCATCAAAGAGTTTCCGAAAATAGGTGAAATCCTCGACGGATACGGAATAGGTTGTGCCCCCTGCAGCGTGGGCACCTGTCTGTTGAAGGACATCGTGGAAATACACGACCTATCTCCTGAGGACGAACAGGAAATGATGGGAAGGATCGCAGGGATCATCTATCCTGACAGGAAAATGGAGATCCCCCTTCGAAAGAAAAAGACTCACACAAACAAAGAGATAAAATATTCTCCACCTCTGAAAAAGCTGGTGGATGAGCACAGGTTGATAAAGAGATGGGTGGCCTTGATACCAGGGATAATAAAAAAGGTGGATGTTGAGCGAGCAGATGATAGGACACTGGTGCTTTCGGGAGTGGAATTTATCCAACAGTACGCTGACAGATACCACCACGCCAAGGAAGAGGACATTCTATTCAAATATTTTGACGAGGAACAGGATGTCATTAAAGCCATGCTTGAGGACCACAAAAAGGCCCGTTCCCATGTGAGAGCTCTACTTAAGGGCTTGGAGGAGAGAAACAATGCCGCTGTCAAGGAGCATCTCCGTGCCTATGCAGAGCTCCTCACGGAGCACATAAAGAAGGAGGACGAGATACTCTATCCCTGGATGGATCGCCAATTGACCATAGGTCAGATAGGCACTCTCTTCACCAAGTTCGGAGAGGTGGATATGAAACATCAAGATTTACACAAAAATTACGAAAAAATTATCGATAGATTTGTAACAGAATGAAACGGAAATGAGGTGAAACAATGAATGGATTCAATGGATGCCCAGGTTCTAAAACGATGGAACTGAGAAAAAACAATGAAGAAGAGGAAAACACGGGAAAGATAACATCGCATCTAAGGCAGTGGCCCATACAGATGCATCTGATCTCTCCCACAGCCCCCTATTACCAGGGCGCGGATGTTCTCCTCACGGCAGACTGCGTGGCCTATGCCCTCGGCGGTTTCCACAGGGATTACCTGAAGGGGAAATCCATAGCCATAGCATGTCCCAAGCTCGATGAGGGGCAGGAGATGTACGTGAAGAAGATCAAATCATGGATCGAGGACGCAAAGATCAATACTCTTAGTGTATTGATAATGCAGGTTCCCTGCTGCATGGGTCTGGTTGGACTTGCCCGGGAGGCAGCTAGACAATCTGACAGAAAGATTCCCATCAAACAAACCGTGGTGGGTCTGGAAGGAGACATCCTCAAGGAGGAATGGCTCTCTGCGTAAGAAAATTGTATAGTATATTGTCAAATGTGCATACTTCGACGAGAAGTCGAGGCCTTTCGAGTAACGCCTCGAAAGGACTGGATGCATCTCTGATGCATCGAAGGTTTGCACAATTGACAATGTTCGTGGAATCATAGCCTGTAGATTTCCGCAGGAAATCGAAGGCTCAGGTGTGCCATAAGGTGACATAGAAAAGTTTCTATTAACCCTAATCGAATCTCTGATTCGATGTCGGGTACGCCGGAGCGAAGCGGGAGCCCGAAGAGACCGATTCTGCTGAATAAGGAAGGATGGGAAATCCCCGGGAAGGGATTGCTTCCTCCCGAGATAACCATGAACAAATAAGCGGCCGACAATGCAGCGCTATGAAGAGGATTACTCTCTATAAGGTGTTGGATAGTTTGGAAAAACCTGCATAACGAATCGAACTGCCCGACATGATCGTAGAGAAAGCAAGAGAACCACGCAAAAGGATGCTCAATATTGGAGGAGGAGATTGAATCCTGGCTTAACTCGAAAAAATATCATCTACTCCCGGATTATAAATAACTCACAAAACTATCAACTCAACTCATCGATATGAGTAGAATGACTCTTGCCCAAATAGGCTTTCAAGATAAACTCTGGTAACCAATAGGTATAAATATAATTAAAATAGCTTCCATTAAAGTATGAATCTGCCGTATAAGGCGAGGCTTTCTCTTCTGGAAGAAGCAGGAAAATACCAGTTCTCCATGGGATTGGGCGATGCGAGTTCCCAGTTGTCACAGGCGAACATGCGATTCGGTCTTTCAAAGATACATCATGCCCAGGAGGAATTGGGTATGGAGGAAAAAGCGATCTTCATCGGGGCTCCTGACGAATGCGTGACAAAGAACGTCAGAAGATGGCAGAACGGTTTCGGTTACGGGGGCAAGCTCATCTGGGGGAACGGAAAGGAGAAACTGATCTTTTTGGACGTGTTGCCGAACGCTTGCGGGATATTGGTGGGTTCATTGGATTCTATGCCGGATTGTGACGAGGTCGTTGAAAGAGCAAGGTCTCTGATGGCGACGAAGCACTTTATCGATGATGTTAAAGTAAATATGGACATCAACAGGAGCAATCATTTCATCGATGTTTTCAAGGTTGTCGAGAGCGATATGAAAATGCCCCCTTACGTTTGTCTCGTGCATTCGGGGACACCGGAGTTGAGAGGGGATAATGGCGATCACATGGGAATGTACTTTCACCAGAGCAAAATGATCCAGGAAAGAATGGAGACGATAACGACTCAATTCGGATCGATCAATTACGTCCAGGAAGGCGACGCAAGGGAGTATCTTGACGCTTTCGATTTTGCGAACGACTTCTCCAAGAAAAAGCGTCTCCTCTTTGCTGGAGAGCTATTCGACGATTTTAAATTCATATCGAACCACTGCCACCAGGGTTTACCGTCCTACAACGAGATGCTACTTGGAGTGAACTCGACCACGCCTAAGGGAAGATTCCCGCTGGCCTTGAGGGCTAATGCCAGGGGCTACATGTTATCCGCAGCACCAAATCTGTCGGAAGAGATGATGGAAAAATTAAATTTTAAACAACGGGCGGAACAAACAGGTGCTTACGACAAACTGGTCAAGGCAAACATATTACCGCACGGGGGGGGTTACACGTTCCCGATGATGGAATCCCTGGTGGATATGAAAATGGGAAAAGGAGGTCCCCTGTACGGGGTAAAAACAACGGGAAAGGAAGCCGTGATCTATTTATCCGGTCCTACACAATTCCCGTTCACGTACAGAGGCGGAGAAGTGCTGGACAGGATCCTGGAACTGGAACTGGGTCGTGTGAGCGTTGTTCTCGAACCTGTCTGGGTATTGAATTGTTAAGGTGTAGCTATGATCAACGATGATGCTCTCGTGAGATACGCTTCCGTATTGGGCCGACAACTGGTAACGCTCCAGGAGATCAGAGAGAAACAGGATCTGAACACGAGCGAGCGGATCATAGAAATGGCGTTTCGGAAATTACAGGACGCGGGTTTTGGCAGTATCCATACAGACCATTTCTTCATGGGAAGCGTGGATTTCATGATCTCGTCTGAGTCCGGGCGAAAAGAATTCTGCATTATCGAGACAAATGGTGGTAACAGCCGTGGTATTTCCCTGCTGCCCGTTAAATATACCAAGATGGCTTGCAACAGTTTTGTGGAGATGCTTCGTTTCATGCCTAAAGAGCCGAACATTCTGATAGGGCACCTTTTTGAGGACAAGATCATCCACGAGAAGTTCATCGTGGCAGAGGCATTCTTCCAGACTGTAAAAGGAAGGGGTGAGGAAACTCATTTTACTATGATAGGTCCCGATACCGCTGTTGAAACAAGTGGACCAAAAATAATGATGGGAGCTTATCCCGATATCCTTCCTAGGATCGGGGTGAAGGATGGATATGCACATATCGATGGTGTTGTGCTACATGGTATAGTCGGGGACGGTGTTATTAGACGGCATAAAGACCTTGACCTGCTGGGAAGTACGAATGAGCTTAAGACCCTGTTTGCCAACAGGGTGTATAAGACCACAGACAATAAATATTCCACGTATAAACTCATAGAAAAGTACAGCGAAGAGCTGGGTATATTTCGGATCCGTCCTTTGAAGGCACGGTTATGCCGCAGCAGGGAAGGGCTGGAGCAAGTGGTCGGGGAGTTCTTCGGGAAAGGTATATCCCCTGTGGTCATTAAACCTTACGGGGGCAGCGGAGGGGCCGGCATCTATGCTCTCGACGAACGATCGGACATAGAGAACATCTTAGATTTAAGTATGAACGAGTTCCGGGTCAAGTTCGGTAGTGAGAGAAATCCGTTCCCGTACACCGTAGTGGAGGCTGTGAAATTCGTCCCCATGGAATGGAAAGAAAGTAAACGAAACTTCGACATACGGATCTACGTTGGAAGGAAAGGAGATGAAATAATTCCCCTGGGCCTGCTGATGAGGATAGCAAGAAGCCCCTTTAAGGGAATGGATCACAAGGAAGGATTCGTGGTGAATCTCTCCGGGTACGGCGGGATCGAAACGGAGAGGGGTATGGGATTGAGCCAGGAGTCTCTAGACCTGTTCGGATTGACGGAAACGGACGTGGCAGACATGTTCGCGGCCTCCTGTGCCGTCTTTGAACTTATGCAGAAAGAGATGATCGGAGGAGAACCGGGTGAGGACGGTTAAGATCGATGAACTTGATTTTTTCATACACGGTAAAAACCATTATTTGCTAGAGGTGGCGGGAGAACGTCTGCCCATAACGACGATATCCGGTGGGAGCGGGGAACGTATCTGTTTTACAGCGGGGCAGCACGGGAACGAATGGAACGGTATTCGTACTCTTCTACTGCTCAGGGAAAAACTTCCGGAAAAAATCAACGGGACCATCATCATATTACCGACGATCAACCCTCCCGCGTTCCTTCTAAAACAAAGGACGGGACCCGACGGGATAGACATGAACAGGATTTACCCGGACCACATGGAATCAAATACAGGCCGGCTTGGAAATTTGCTGTATTCGAAGATATTCGAAAAACACGATTATCTCATCGATATTCACTCCGGGGGACCGGGTACGTTCATACCTCACGTTCGCGTACCGAAAGAAGAGGACGTTCATTATGGTAGATATTTTTTATTTGAACACATCTGGGTCCGGCTGGAGAAAGAGGGGTTGATCGCCCCTACTATCAGAAAGCTGGGAGTGAGGTC
Organism: Thermoplasmatota archaeon; assembly: GCA_030740765.1. Taxonomy (GTDB): domain Archaea; phylum Thermoplasmatota; class Penumbrarchaeia; order JASLWR01; family JASLWR01; genus JASLWR01. Next base: position 1,702 of record JASLWR010000035.1, on the reverse strand, counting down.
ATGTACCATCGAGATAGGCGGGGGAAGAAGGGTCGAAATTGAAATCGTTGAAAAATGCCTGCACGGTCTTTTGAACTTTCTTAAAAAAAGAGGTGTTATTCCCGGACATTTTAGGGAACCCGGAAACTACGAAATTTATCATAACAGGGTAATCCCCAAAGTGGAACACATGGGATTTTTAAAGGTGGCGGTAAAACTTGGTGACAAGGTGGAAAAGGGGCAGGTCATAGCAATGCTAAAACGATTCGAACCAGGGGACGAAAAGATATTGACCAGCCCCTGCGAGGGAACCGTGGGTTACGTGAGGCGTGAAGCGGCGGTGGTACCGGGTGATTCAGTCATCCATATATTTACATGAAGGTGATCGATATGTTTTCCAGGAAACTCAATCATATGGAACTGAACTTAATTAAGAATATGGTGTCGTTCATAAAACAAAAACACGCACAAACCGAGGGACATGACTATTCCCATGTATTGGAAGTGACCAGGTATGCTGTCAAGATAGCACAGTCAATACCTGAAGACGCCGATCCTTTCATACTCATAGTAGGTGCACTGTTTCACGATATCGGACGTGTAATACCGGGGGCGGATACAATGCACGGTCTCGTAGGAGCCACGATAGCCGAGGAATACTTCGAATGCATCGGGATGGATCGTGAAACAATAGTAACAATAACGAACGTAATAACTGCCCATTCCCCCACATCCATGATCCCCCCGAAGACCATCGAGGAAAAAATAGTATACGATGCTGATGCCATAGACAGGTTGGGATGGATCGGGGTCATGAGGGGTATTATGGGGAAAAAGGGTTCAATAGAGGCCATACTCGAGCGAACCCTCAAAAAGCGAAGTGAGGATTTTTATAAAATGCATTTCGACGCCAGCAGGGAACTCGGAAAGGACCTGCACATCCAGTCGGCCATTGTTATCAAGGGATTGAGGAAGGCATTGGACGAGCGGATCCACGAGGTAGACCATTTAAATTTACCGATCTGATCGACTATAGCAAAAAAGTCCGGGAAACTCCTGGTAGATGAGGCAAATCCCTATCCCTGCGTTATTGCATACTCCATTCGTTTTCAATTAAGGATTTCCGCAATCAGTTCCCTCGGTAATCGACGCATTCATCATCCAACCTCTCTCTCGATTTATTTTCATTCTGATACCCCACTGCTTGCAGTGGTTGGGTATCAGTAGTAGTAGTGGCGACAAGGGGGGAGGGGGATTGGATACCCCGCAGCTTGCTGCGGTTGGGTGGTTCATTTCAAATTTATTTAATATTTCCATTAAAGTGCACACTTTTCAATAAAAGTACGCAGTTAACTGCACAGATTTAATTTTTTATTACCACATTCCGATGAATCTAATTTATAAAATAAACACATTTTCACCTTTTCACATGACCTTTCGCTTCATCTCCAGAAATTTCAGCACAATACGGACCTTCTTTTTTCCCTTATCTGTTCTCACATTCATATCTGCGCAAAGTCGATCCAACGTCATACCCTCTGGCCTCTTTGTCAGGGAATCCAACACCATATTCTCCAACACTGTCTGCTTATCTGCGGGCCTCTCTTGACCAGGGTCCATGGATTCGGGTCTTTCATCCCGGGTCCTCGCCACCAGCGGTGCAAACTTATCCTGCATCAATCCGATAATCTTCGCAGCTTGTGCAGCATCCAATCCCATGTCC
>JASLWR010000034.1 GCA_030740765.1 Thermoplasmatota archaeon | reverse complement strand
CCGTTTCCCTTGCGGGAAGAATAATGGGGATGAGCAAACCTACGGACAAGCCCACGAATATTCCTGCGTCCCTGGCGCACATGGGCATCTGATTCCCGTTTATAACGAAAGAGCGGTGCTCCATCTGGTGACAGTTAAAATCTCCGAAATAATAAATTATACGCGGATATATGGTAAGTGTGTTCCAGAAATTGGAATGGTCCATCATATTGGCGTTGGCGTCCATGTGCCTCACCGTTCCAGGCTCCATGATGTAGGGGACGATGAATTGAGACGCTGCAATGAAAAAGATGACGCAAAAGAGTGGAATTGTAATTTTTTTCCCCGTGGTAACCATTGCTTCCTGTAACTCCCTGGAATGCTATAAATGGTTCGGTAAAATAGGATGTACGGGGCAGATGGTACGAGGAATTACGATCAATAAAAAGATAGATGCCGGGTCTCTGGGTTTTCATGGAGAGGGAAAACACTGTAAATTATAAATATAGAAATACATTTTGGCATGGGACCACGGGTCAGGCTTCTAATGGAATATTAAGGATTTAGGTGGGATGACATGCTCGAAAACGATATTGTCAAAATAAAGAAAGCTGAGGCTAATGCGGCATCATTGATAGTTGAGGAGGAAAAGGGATCTGAAGCCCATCAGGCAAAGACCAGGAAGCTCCTTGAGAAAAAAATGATTGCCGATATCGGGAAGAACCATCAGGTTTTTCTAAGCACGGATAGTAAACTCAGGAAAGATATCGATGCCAGGTCATCCACGATCATCAAGGAAGGGAAAAAGGAAGTTGTGTTACTCCGGGAAAAAGTGGAAAAGAGCGTTAAGCAAACCGGCAAATCTGTTTTCGAAGTTGTGCTGGACACACTGGAGAACGAATGAAACCGAAAAGACTCCTGCAAGATATAACGGAAAAGTGGTAGCTTGTTATTTCCCAGAAAAATGGTCAAGACGAACATTATCGCACACACAAGTATCCTTGAGGATACTGTTGATGCGCTAGCTTCGGCGGAGATCATGCAGGTTGACCCGGTGGATGATAACCTCAGTGAAGATATCCGAGGCTATCTTGGAACTTCTAGGACGCCATCCAGGCATACTGCTCTTTTGGAGATCGAACTGCGAATGGAGCGACTGCTAGACATTTTCTCATCTCATTTCCCAAGCCAAAGCAGCATGTTGGCTGATCTTTTTCCAAGTGCCAATAAAAAGGTAAAGGTCAAAGGACTGAACTTCGAGGAATTAGTCGCTCGAAGCGAGAGCGTGATGGCCGAGTGTGAAATGGTAATCCTTACGAATAATGATCGGCTTTCCGAGATCAACGACGAGCTTGGACGGAAAAGAGAAAAAAAGGCGCAGATCTCACTTCTGGAACCCCTTGACATTCCCCTGGATTACCTTGATGACGGCAACTATACTTTTACCAGGATCGGGACTGCCGATGACGTTTCCGAGCTGGGCAATATCCTGAAGGACATACCTGAGGTTACCTTCGATCACGTCCCAACGGGTCTTCCCGAAACGCCCAACGTTGTTGTGATCACCGGGATGAAAGAGGTCAAGGAAGACGTCTCGAAAGCTCTCAGAGGAAAAATATTCAATGAACTTCAGCTCCCGGAACTAAAGGGTCGGCCGAAGCAGATCCTTGCCGAACTCAATAGAACCATTGAGAGACTCGAAAAAGAAAAGGAAAGGCTTCTGGGTGATCTTGAAAAATTGAAGGAAGTGGGGATCCGGAATATCGAGGTAGAAATGGAACTGGTCCGTATAAAAAGAGAGAAGTATGAGACCTATGCCAGTTTCGGAAAGACGGAGGACACAGTGGTCATTTCCGGATGGGTGGAGGAAGAGAAGAAGAATGACTTGCAAAAATGTCTCAAAGGTTTGAAGTATATCGAGATCAGTTTTTCGGAACCCGATACCGAGAAGGATACCGTCCCATCATCTCTTTCTCATTCGAAATACTTGCGCCCCTTTGAGGGCTTGATAAACACATTTTCACCGCCGAAATATAACGATTTTGATCCAACACCTTTTGCAGGGGTTTTATTTGTCCTCTTTTTTGGTATGATGCTCGGGGATGCTGGCTATGGATTGATAATATTGGCCGGGTGTATTTGGATTGGAACAAAGACAAAAGAGGGATTCGCTGCCACCCTTGCATATATCGGGAAATATGTAGCAGTAATAACCATTATCACGGGATTGGTTACAGGTTCGTTCTTCGGAGACCTAATACCGCGTTTAATATTTGGTGATCCCTTACGACCATTGTATCCGGCTTTCTCAATAGGTCCCATATTGTTACCCTATGATCCCCTCAGGAATCCCATACCTCTGTTTCTCGTCTCTCTTGCCCTAGGCCTGATAACAATATACTTATCGGTAATCCTCTCTACTATCACGCATATCAAGCAAAAAGAAATAAAGACGGCGATATTTGAAGATTTTTCCTTACTTATACTAATTCCCTCTTTAGTCATATTGATAATAAACATGTTGGATATGCTTGAAATGCCATCCAATATGGTAATGATTGGGTTTGTGGGCGTTGGAAGTGGTCTGGTATTGGCGAATATTAAAAAACCGGTTTTGGCACTTTTCGACGTTACTGGTTTTATAGGCGACCTTCTTTCCTTTGCACGGATTCTCGCACTGGGATTGGCAACTGTGGGGCTGGCAATGACATGGAATATTATTGCAGAGATGTTTCTTCCGTTGGATTCGGTCCTTGGTGGGATAATAAAGATGGTCCTTATACTCATAATATTATTAGCTTTTCATACTTTCAATTTCCTTTTCCAAACATTGGGTGCATGTATCCACTCCCTAAGATTGCAGTATATCGAACTCTTTAATAGATGTTACAGTGGCGGTGGCGTTCTATTCAAACCTTTTAAGGAACAGAGAGAATTCACAGAAAGTAACGATGGAAAAGTAATTAATTAATAATCACAATCAAAAAAATATAAAAAAGAGGTGACATGATGAAAGAAAATAGAAAATTTTTGATAACTACAGTATTGTTGGTCCTTACCCTTGTCTTCATGACAGGTTTGGCCCTTGCAGAGGATGTTAATGACAAAGACAGCGACAACGATGATATGGACGATAGCTGGGAATGGAATATTATCAATAAAAATGGATTGAACGTTACCAACATTTCCTTGTTTGTGAATTACACCGACCCGGATAATGATGGGTATACCAATCTGGATGAGTTCAAAGCTAAAACCGATCCATATGATAGTAATGATGCGCCCGATAAGGAGAAACTAAAGGAAAAAGTATCGGCTTTGATTCTGCTTGGCGTGGCTCTCTGCATAGGAATTCCGGGAATCATGGCTGCCTTCGGCCTTTATATCGCAGGCGTTTCCGCAGTGGGCATGACTACAGAACATCCAGATCGATTCGCGAAAGGTTTGATTCTGCAGGCCCTTCCTATGACGCAGGGTGTATACGGTTTAGTATTCGCGATATTGCTACTTATGAAAGCCGGTTTCTTTGGTGGAGGAGATGCAGGGGTACTTACAAATGTAAACGTTGGCTGGGGTGCAGTTATGATCGGAATAACCATCGGTTTGACCAGTGTATCAGCAATTCCCCAGGGTCTCGTTGCAGGTGCCAGTGCAAGCGGTGTAGGTAGAAATGTTGACATGTTCGGAAAAGGTATGATATATTCGGTTATGCCTGAAACCATGGCCGTTTTCGGACTTCTCATAGCCCTCTTCATCCTGCTGGGCTTGTAATTCGGATGAAGGGATAAAGTAAAGAAATTAAGGAGGACCGTATATGGGCCTGAAAGATATCCTGAACAAGATCGAAAGTCAGCGTGATCAACGGATCAAGGAGATCAACCGGAACAGCGCTCAGGAGATCGCTGCGATGAAATCCGAGATGAAGGATAAGGTGGGGAAGGAAAAGGAAAAGGTTAAAAACGAGTTCGAAAGGGAGCGTGAAATATACCGGAATCTCAAGATATCGGAGGGAAAACGCAGCGTTAAACGAGAGATGCTGGCCGAAAAGGAGCGGCTGATAAACCTTGCTCTTGGGAACGTCCTCGATAGATTCGGTGAGTTCAAGGGAGAGCGGTACCGCCGATTACTCAAGAAACTGGTAACCGAGAGTGCCAATCTGTTGAATGGTAAATGCAAGATAATGGCCACTCGTGACGAAGATATTCCTTACCTGAAGCAGCTAGGGATCGCACCTGTGAGGAATAAGACCGTGCCGGGCAGGGGGGGAGTGGTGGTTGTGTCCGACAACGGCGAATTCCGTATTGACCGGACCTTCGATTACATGATGGAAAAGCAGAGCGACGGGCTTAGAAAGATGACCGCGGGAATTTTATTCAAGGAGGAATGATAGTTGGATCTTAGTACCTGGCCTGTGCTGATAATCATCATAGCGGTTTTTGGCGCGATGCTGTTATACCTGGGGATGAAGGTGCCCATGGTATGGACCATAGCCAGGTTTGGGTATTCCAATGCTCTTTACAATTCCCGGATAAACCGGTTCGTTAGACGCATGTACGTGAACAATCTCATGGGTACGAATTCATTTGGGGAAGCGGTGAATTTCATTTCATCGGCCAGTTCCAAAGATTTCCCGTTGAAGACCGTGACCAATGTAGAGGAAGCAGAAGAAGTGCTTTTATCAGCCATGTTGAATAACGTCCAGAAGGCCAAGGAAGAGTCACCCGATATGATCGGCCCTGTTCTGGACAGCTTCATCATTCGATATGAGAACCGTACCCTGAAAAACCTTTTCAGCGCCAGGTTCCATGAATCCTCAACAGAGTCCGGAACCTACCCGGTAGGGGTACTCACAGAAAAGCTCATCGACGAGATGAAGAAGGCGGAGACCCTTGTTGATATGATTAACTTGCTACCCCGCCGGGAACTTCGAGAAATGCTTTCCCGTACCGAAAATACGACATTTCGAAAGGTTGAAAACCTTCTCGATGGATTCTATATTGAAAGCGTGGAGCGTTCGTCTTCGAAGTTACCGCGTACGCTCAGGAAGGAACTGAGAGAATTCCTTGAGGTTTACAGCGATATGCTGACCATCAAGACCGTGCTGAGGATGATAAAGGCCGGCGTACCAGCCGCCCAGCGTAAGGAATATTCTTTTGCGCGGGGGAAACACATCACCCGGGATACGCTGGAGGCTTTTCAGGACGCTGAGAATGTGGCCGAGGCCCTTGATGCGCTTGGACGCACACCATATGCTCCTTTACTGCGAGAGGTTTTCAAGGACTTCAAGGATACCGGCAGAATTTCCCTCTTTGAGCTGGAACTGGACCGTTTCTGGATCCGTTACATCGAGATATTTGCCATGAAGATGAACACCACGGTAGGGCCGGTGATCCGGTACCTTACAGAACTGGAATTCGAGACCAGGAACGTGATCGCGGTCCTCCGGGGCTTTGAGGTACCCGGCGGAAAGGAATTGGCCGAGGAACTCCTAATTGTAAGGGGGTCCACCTGATGAACATAGCGGTAATTGGCGACAAACACACCGTACAGACCTTCTCCCTTGCCGGGGTGAAGCAGAACCACATAGTGAAGGACTTCAACACTCCCGGAGAGATCGAAAAGGGTTTTGATGGGTTCGTAGCCGACGAGCACATTTCCATTATCTTTCTTACGGAGCGGACGGCCAAGGCGATCGATACCAAGCTCAAATACCATTCGGAACTGAAACAACTCTATCCTCTGATCATCGCCATACCCGACGTTTCCGGTGAAAGTGAGGAGGAGGATCGGGTCAAGGTACTTATCAGGCGTGCTGTGGGTGTGGACATCAAAGAGGAAGCGTGACGAGATCAAGCAGGGAGTACGGGGCTATCTTCAATTGTTTGGGGTATTCATGATAGATCAGTATAATTCCGTTCTGGACCTCTCCGGAAAGTATACCCCCGTTCTCACCGTATCGTATCTGATCGGGAAGGGCTCTCACACTGTAGTTCATACCACGGTGGTAGATAGATTTTAAACGCTCCAATTCGTCCTTTAGCCGTGTCTGTAGCTCAATTGGTATAATATCACCTTTTTCGTTTAGATATTGCTATTCAACCAGTTATGGAACCAATGATTATCGACCCATGAATGTTTTTTTTAAAGACACCAAAGTCAATCGTTTTCCCTTCTACCCCAACAAGAGGGACATCTTCGATCATTTGTCATTTTCAATTCGTTGTTATAATATGCTTGAAGCATCCAAGACATATTACCTCACCTTGGTATTCTATTTATTATTATACATCCTTCTTAGGGACGGCGTGAGAGTAACATGGATTTCTATATTATCGATACCCTCTCTGTGGATAAATTCTTCCCCACTACGATAGTAAATGAATGTCATTTTTGATGATGCGATATGCAGAGCCATACCCGATATCTACGAAAAAAGCGATCCTCTCACAACCCGTACTCGCCCGTCAACGGCACGAAAGCACAACCTCCCAGATGCGATATCTTCACATCATCACCCTTCTTTTCGTACCGCGTCAGTTCCGAAAAATATTTTGCGCCCACCGGCATCAGCAGAATTCCACCGTCGTTCAGGCATTTTATCAGTATTTCAGAAATGTCCGGGGCCGCCGCGGCAAGGTATATCCTGTCGAATTTTCCCCGGTCAATTGCCACCTTCACGCCGTCCCCCGCTACGATGGTCACTCTGTCATCAAGACCCGTTTTTTTTATATTCGCCCCCGCCCGCTCAGCCAGTTCCTCCACTATCTCCGCCGAAAGGACCGATCCCCCATCACCGACAATTTCCCCAACAACAGCAGCGTGATACCCGCCTCCACCACCTATCTCGAGGACATTCATTCCCTTATCCAGTTTCAACTCCTCGCACATTATTGCGACCATGTGCGGGGCAGATATTGTCTGGCCGTGACCGATGCGCTGGGGCGAATCCTCGTACGCCTTTTCAGGGTCGGCTCTCGGTATGAATAATTCCCGGTCCACCTTCCGCATCGCTTCTTCCACCGCTTTTGTGTGGATGTAGCCCTCCTTTTTCAGCTGCTTTATCAGTATCTCTCTCATTTCAACAAAGCTGCGGGGCCGAAAAAAACTCATTTTACCAGTCTTCCGTACAGGCGGGTTATATTGCTTGCTTGTGCGGTCCCCCTTTTCAGAGTTCCATAATCCGTTTTTATCTTCGTGATGGCTACGTTATTGCCTTTTTCATTGACGATGTCTCCAACCGAAAATTCCTCATCGGGGGGCACCCAGAAGTAGATACTCGTGGTAGTGGCCCTCCGGTTAATGGCGAGACCCATCCTCACCTTGTCATATCTAATGGCCCAGATCGTGACGATATCCGATACCAACCCTTTCATTACTCTCTTCCCCACCAGCTCGATAGAGGTTACTTTTACGGGATATTCGTCAAGAAGAAGCTCGTCGTCCATATATAAAAAATCGTTTTCGGGCAGGCTGATGGTGGACCTGTAAGAGTTCTCCTCGTCGGACACGATGAGAGGAACATCCCGCTCTTTTGGGATCTCCATGTTCTCGAAATGGACGAAGTCGCAGTTCGTGCACCGAAGAGTGCATTCCAGTTTTCCTCCCCCTTTTTTTCCGACTCGCCCCTTTAAAACCTCGTGAGCCGTATTCGCACCGCATTTTGTACAAACGGTATAAACTGCATCGGGTAGTTCTTTCAAGTATGATTCACCTTCTTTCCGCTACGCTGTATGTTCATAAACAGTATGTATAGTATTGAAAGAGGAAGCTTTGGCTGAGCCTACAACTTCGTACCGCAAGCGGGACACATGGCCCAACCCTCTTTCAATTCCCTCCCGCATTTCGGGCACGAACTCGGTGCGGCCGGGGGTGCTGGGGGTGCCGGAGCGCCGCCTCCGCCCACATTGGACCGCATCATAACCGAATCTTCCACTTCAACATTTCCCCCGCCCGATATGTTCGAGCGCTGGACCGTGCTGCCCTTTATGACGGTGGACCCGCCTCCTCCACCACCGCTTCCACCGCCTCCTCCTCCGCCGATGTTGGAGCGTTGTAGCACCGAATCGTGGATCTGCGTAGAATGGTCCGAGACTATATCGCCGATGGATCCGATATTTATGTGGGTTCCCGTGGCAGCCACTGCCTTTTCGGGTTTCATTACCTTTATCCAATCCTGCCTCGAATGTTTGAACTCACGACGGTTCCTGTCGTAGTAAATGGCGGACAGGTGGGCGGGAACCCTTCCGGCTTCCGCTGCCTTCATCCCGATCTCGAGAACCTCCGATTCGCCTGCTGCAATATGATGTATGGTATCGATTGGACTAACCTCTACAGGTCCCTTGACTTCTACCGAAATGTTGTATATGTCCACCTCAGAATGGTTCTCCACCTTCAATTGTATCATACCCCACCGTTTATACGGCAGGTCTTCCTCTATCACGTCAAGATGGACGCCCGGTTTGCCCGTTTCGAGCACTTCAGACGGGGAGGGTGGAACTGGGGCGGAAGGTGCATGGGCCGGGGGAGGAGGTGAATGAGCAGGGGGAGAAGGTGATTGAGCCTGAGGTGGGGGGGCCGTCTGGTAAATGTTCGTGACTTGGGTCCCTCCGCCCACGCCGCCCCCCAACATGGAATTTATCCTCTGGACCGCGTCCATGAGGTTTTCCCTCACCTTGGGGTTCGGGTCGTTCAGTAATCTTTGTAAAGTGTCGAGATGAACCTTGAAAAGCATGGGGGCGGTCTTGGCCCCTGCCCTTATCAGCTTTGCGGCCAACTGTTTAACCTTCGGTTCCTGATGTCCAAGAAGCGATATGATGCGGCCCAGGTGCGGTGAGAGTGCGTTCACGTTCTTTTTCATCATTTTTTCGAGTTTCTTCGCTGCCTTTTTTCTCGATTCGCCGTCCCAACCCTGCAGTTGCTGGAGGTACATCTCCACTTCACTACCCGGTCTCTGCTGTGGTGGAGCGTGATGACTGGGAGGTGGTGCGGCATGATGCCCGGGAGGAGGTGCCCTGCCGGGAGGCGGGGGTGGAGCGTGGTGGGAATAATCCTTGTGTTTCTTATCCTTCTTCTTTTTGTGTTTTTCCGGTTTTAGACCGAACTCTTTCATTCCCTTTTTCAGACCTTTTTTCAGTTTTTTTTCGAGAAAACCCATATTAGCCACTCCAAACTTTTCACAAATTACGTACATTTCTCTAATCCGATATAACTATTTAAGTCTTTTAATAATATTTTCACTATCTTTCCGAAGTCTCGTAAAACAACCCTTTCACCCTGCACGCGGTCTATTTTCGATACAGGTCCACATACGCTCTCACAATGGCGTCCCACATGTAATCTCTTTTTATCTTATCGCGGAACGCAACCGTCATCCCTATGCTTTCCTCCCAGTGGTCTAATACCCATTCGATCCCCCTGGAAAGATTTTCAGAAAGGTTCATGAGCGGTTCATCGGTCTTATTTGCCGCTACCCCGTAATCGGTAACGACGCCCCAGTCGTGTTCTACTGCTGTGGGTCCGTCTATTACGAATCGCGGGCCCACTGTGTCAGTGGTGACGATTATGTTCCCCCGGGCTCCTGCCTCCACAACGGTGATCCCGAAAGTATCCTGAAGCGTTGGAAGAATGTAGACAGCAGCTTTATCCAGGAGTTCGAGCTTCCTTTCCTCGCTCACATCGATGTGGAATTCGATATTTATGGTCGATCGTCCTGCCATTTCCTTCAATTCATCGAGATAGGAGTCCACCGAGACCCGTCCCACGATCCACAGCGCAATATCTATATTCTTTTTACCGGCAGCCTTTTCCAATCCCTCTATGGCAAACTGAATTCCCTTGCTCGGGTCTATTCTGGAAAGAAGGATCACATTCAATTTTCCACAGCTTCGAGGATTCGTTCCAAGTTTTTCCTCGATGGCCTCCACGGGTATCAGCATGCCGTCGTCTATTCCGCTGGTAATGACTTTTATTCGGTTCTCTACCTCGTCTAGGGCAATTCCGAATTCTTCCATCAAATCGAATATCTGCTCCTTTACGGCCGGGCTGGGTGCCACTATCGCATCTGCAAACCGGTATTCGGATTCCTTTCGTCTCAATCCGCGGATATGCTCCTCGTCCCCTTCCGAATGACCAGTGGCCATTTTTTCCATCTCGTAGAGGGATTCCACAGCGTGAACCGTGGTTACAACCCGTTTAATGTTATTCCGGACCAATCTGGGTAGAAGACCAACAACCATGTGATGGCCGTGCATGTGGGCCACGTCGAATTCCTTTCCGTGGATAATAAGCCACTCCGCAACAATCTCGCAGAACTTGCGGATGCGTCTCAATTCTTCGTCCTTGGAGCCGACGTAAGGATGCTCGATATTTTCTTCTACCAGGAACCTGACTATAGCGGGATTTTCTCCGCTTTCACTCTTCGTTACAGTCTTTGATGTATGTATGGAAAGAACCGTTACCCGATGTCCCAGCTCAACAAGCCGGCTTACGATCTCTTCAACATGAACGCCTCCGCCGCCTGTAATGGATTTGCCGTATTGCAGCGAGATCATGGCGATGTTCAAGTTGATCACCTCTCTCCGGTGGACTTTTTCACAGCTTTTCTGAACAGTTCCATATAACCGTTCACCATGTTCGGGAGACCGTAAATATTCTCAACAGCCTTTCTTGCGTTGGATATGTCCCGCCCCATTGGGGCTAATCGATCCAAGGTTGACAGGATCGATTCTATCATTCTGTTTTGATCTCCTGCCGGGAAGATTATCTCATTGGCGTGTGCCGGAAGAAGTTTTTTGACTATCTCAGCATAACATCCTATATCGCTGCAAATGAACGGGGTGCCGGTGGCCACAGCTTCCGGGAGCTGGAGCCCGAATCCTTCGTTGATGCTTGGGAACACCAGGAGGTCCGCAGCATTGAAATAGGGTGCCAGTGATGTTTCCCAGGGGACCGGGTTCGTCTCGAGAATTATCTTATCCACTACACCGCAGTCAATAGCAGCATTTTGAATTTTTTCTATTACCGCATCCGTTTTCCCCGGCTCTATCGTAGAGGGTATCGCACGAATATATAGAATGATTTTTTTATCCGTTCTTTTAAGAACCTCCGAAAAGACCGTCACAAGCTCCGGGAACTGCTTACGGGGAACCGCACGGGCGTAAGAGCTTATGAGTATCACGTCGTCGGGTATATTCAATTCAGCGCGTATCTCCCGGGATTCACTGTCATTATGTCGGAACTTTTGGGTGTTGATGGAGTTCTTGACCACTGCGCATCGGTATCCGTCCGCATGGAAATCGGTACTCAGTTGTTCCGATACGGCGGTAAAGGCAACACCCCTGTCGATCAACCATTTTGATGTCTCCGTGTCGTTATGGGAATAATCGTGAATGGCGTTTATTACCTGGGTCTCAGTGTCAAGGGCCCCCTCTATGAAAGGTTTTACGATATTATCGAAAAATAGCGGGAAATGGAAGTTGTGGCAAAGGATTACCCTTGGCTGCGGGATCGCCTCCAGTTTTCGGGCAAGCTCTTGCCGAATCTCGCCTTCTTTATTGAGTAAAACTGTTTTAAAATAATCGTGTTCGCCAGGAGTCCCTTCAAAAGCCAGTACTGTGGGCTTTTCTTCTTGTGCGATTTCACAAAGACCCTGGGCCAGGTCGGCAATGACTATGTTTACGCCGCTGATCTTTTCGAGAAAGGTATAGTGAGAGTTTATTATATTGATTCCGCTTTTCATCTTATCCACCAATGATCTCTGTATGTTTTATTCAGCGGAATCGGTCCCTCTGGGCTCCCGCTTCGCTCTGGCGTAACTGTGTCACGCCTGAGCCCTCGCTTTCCTTCGGAAACCTACGGGCTGCGATTCCGCAAACATTGTCAAGCTACGAACCTCGACTCCCGCAGGAAATCCTTGGATTTACGAGGGTGATGTGAATTATTCACGATTCATTTGTCGAGCTTCGCATCATTGACAATATGTAAGTATCTGCAACAGTATCCCATGAATATTTTTCCATGATGGTCTTGATGCCCTCCGCCGATATTTTTTCGTGGATGGACATGTCGTTCAGCAAAGTCTGAACCAAGCTCGCAAATTCCTTCTCATCCTCCGGGTCCACGAGGAATCCATCGGTCCCGTGTGTGATGATGTGGGATGGGCCGCCGAACTTTGTTGCGATAACGGGAGTACCCACGCTCATGGATTCCAGTATGGTCAGTCCGAAAGGCTCGTATCTTGATGGAACAATGAACATCTCTGCCGCAGAATAATAAGCGGGAACTATATCGTCCGGCAGGTACCCGGTGAATAAAACTTTGTCAAGGATCCCCATATCCCCGGCAATTCCTTTGAGTCCGGTCAATACCTCTTTTTCATCCTCTCCCATATCCTTTGAGCCGCCACCTATGACCAGAACGATGTCTTCCACATGTTCCATGACTCGTCCTGCCGCCCTGATGAGAAGGTCCAACCCTTTTCTTGAATCGATACGCGAGAGAGAGAATATAATGCGTTTTTTGGGCATTCCAATGAGGATCAGGGATTTCTCTTTGTCGCCGGGAGCAAATCGAGTTGTGTCCACACCGGGAGGTATGATCTTGAGCTTATCACCACTGATGTCGTAATCCCTAACGTAATCCTCCTTTTCGGTTGGGGTCGAAACGATGATTGACATCGCCGCATCGAATATCTCCTTTTCGCTGCTGATCCGTCGTGTAAAAAAGAATCTTTCCTCGTTTTCCACAGTATCCGGCATCTGTTTTTTCTTCAGGATTCCCAGTGAATGGGACGTATGTATAAACCCGGTGTGATATCTTTCTGCCAGTTCATTGGCAACGAAACCAGCATCCCAATAATGAGAATGAAATACGTCATAGCTCAATTTTTCATTTCTGATATATACTTCCATATTATCCGTGAATTCCCCAAGATACGGGAAGAGCAACTCTTTCGGAATGAAGGATGGGCCTCCGCATGGTATACGAATTATTCGTACTCTCGGACCCACGATTTCGATTTTTTCCTTTCCTTCGAACCACCTAGTATAAATATCTACCTTGACGTCCCTCTTGGCAAGGTGTCGTGCAAGTTCCAGCACGTATACGATCTGCCCCCCCGTGTCCGTTCTTCCTAGTACCGGTACCGCATCGAAATACCCGTGGATGCTGAGCATACAAACTGATTTCATGAAGGGGGGGTAGAACGTGGGCCGATATATATTTTTAGCCCTGGTTATTATGGCCATAGTGGGGGATATTTTTCAATTCAGAATCCTTTTAATTGCGCTGGAAACTATCTATAAAAATCCATCGAATGAATTATTTCGCGTCTCCTTTACCCGTCTTTCCTTCCGGTCCGACTCCAGTTTGAATGCATCTTCGATCTCCTTGTACTCTCCCATTTTATTTCTAGCGTAAGCGGGTATAGCTTCCCGTATGCCTTCTGCGATGGAGTTGATGATCCCGTCTTCCACGAGGCGGCGTAACAGCATATAGGCCCTTTCGTTTAGTCTCAACATCAGTTCTCTCGTTTCCACCGCATTTTTGTTTTCCGTCTTTGGAAGTCGCCTTTCTATATATTCATCTAATGCAGATCGAAGGGTTTCGGAAAGTTTTTCTTCACCGTCATTTACCATGATCTTTCTTAATGCTTTTTGGGCCTCGGCAGTGATCCGCAATGCTATGAGGCAGTCCTTTTTTGGCATGGTAATCCCTTGTTAACTTTCCTATTACATTCGTTATACATTCGTAAACATTCCGTCTGTATATAATATATTCGGTCTCGATTCAACTATAAAAAATTTAAATCCTCTTGAAAAAACCCAGTGTCAACCAATCTACTGGGTAGAAATATTTAACATAGCGATTTGCATTACCTGACGACATGAAGGTATATGGTCCGCTCTTAGAAAAATATTCGGATATTCAAGAGATTTCCAGAGACCTATCGGACAAGTTACTCATCGCAGTCGATATATGCAGACGTGCAGGCCAGATCGTCTTGGGCCACTTCGAGGGTGAGATTGTTGCGGAGTACAAGGGGGATATCGACCTGGTCACCGTTGCTGATAGAAAGAGCGAAAAGTTCATTGTGGAACAACTTGGAAAACTGTTTCCGGACCATCTGATTTTGGCGGAAGAAGGGAGCGGGACCGAAAGTGGCTGGGAAATGAACCTGAAGAAAGGTTATAAATGGATAATTGACCCCCTGGATGGAACCACGAACTTCACACATGATTATCCCCATTTTGCTATTTCCATAGGTCTCGAACTTGACGGAAAAGTGATATTCGGCGTAATTTATTCTCCATTATCTAATGAAATGTTCGTAGCGGTGAAGGGAATGGGTGCAACGCTTAATGGAAAAAGAATCTCAGTCTCAACGGTCTCATCTCTTGGTATCAGTATCCTGGCAACGGGTTTTCCATATGATCGGAGGACCAATCTAAATAATAATGTGGAAAACTTTTCAAAGTTTATTAACAAGGTGCAGGGTATACGCAGAGCAGGTGCAGCCACCCTTGACCTCTGCTATTTGGCATGCGGGCGCATAGATGGTTTCTGGGAGCTACGCCTCAAACCTTGGGACGTTGCCGCAGGGATTATCATAGTTGAAGAGGCTGGCGGGAAAGTTACCAATCTCGAAGGTGGACCGTTTAATATTTACAGAGACGACATACTTGCATCCAATGGTTACCTACATGAAGAAATGCAAATGCTCTTGAACAATGACAGGGTTCCCTTGAAAACATCGTGAGGAAAAAAAATGGAAAGTTCCCGGGAAAATGGAATAATCGATCTGCACACGCATTCTAACATGTCGGACGGCTCAGATTCACCTGTTGAGCTTGTGAGAAAGGCAAAGAAGGGGAATTTGGTAGGCTTGGCTCTCACGGATCATGATACGGTCCAGGGCGTGCCCTTGGCTAAAATGGAAGCTGAAGCATTGGGGCTGAAGTTCCTTTCGGGTGTGGAGATCGGCTGCCAGGACGAATTCGGCAATCTTCATATTCTAGGTTATTTCAAGGATCTAGAAATAGAAAGGTTCTCACATGAACTGGAATGGGTTAAGAAAGCCCGAATTGAGCGTAATATGAAAATTCTAGCAAAACTCCGCGAAGAGGGTATGCCCATAAGCATGGACCGCTTGAAAATGTACGGGGGAGTGGATGTCATAGGCCGATTACATATAGCGAAGGCAATGCTGGGTGAGGGGCACGTTAAGGCGATGAAAGTGGCATTCAAGGAGTATTTGAACGTCGGGGGGAGGTGTTTCGTTCCCCGGAAGACCTTCACTTCAAGAGAAGCCATCGAACTTATCAAGGGATATGGCGGCCTTGTTGTCATGGCTCATCCATTCCTCATACCAGGTCAGAAAATGGAATTGACTCGTATAATCAATGGTCTAGCCGGTTTAGGTATTGATGGGATCGAGGTCTATTACATAGAGAATACTCCTGAAGAGACCCGCTTTCTGGAAAATATCTGCGAAAAGCACAATCTGATACCCACTGGTGGTACTGATTATCACGGAGTGAACAAACCTGGTGTATCCCTTGGGGTTGGACGGGGGGATATGAGTATTCCGTATTCACTCATGTACCGCATGCTTCAACGGATCTAGTTAGAGATCGAACCTTGTTCTACACCTTGTCTGGCACCGTCTTCACAAATATATCATTATAAACAAAAGTATTATGTATTATCTTATATTTCGGAAAAACCATTATGGAATATTTATATAGTTATTGGTATGTTTTTCTAATTTCCTTTCGTGATTCTTTAAGGTGTCATAGATGGTGAATGAATCGGTTAAAAAAACGGCGGAAAAGGCGAATTCCGAAGAAGATACTTCCGAGATAGACCAGCGTAAAGACGCTCATAATGGAAAGGAAATGTCGGAGGAGGCCCCCATACTTGCACAAGGAGATGAACAAGGATCGGAATCCGAGATCGATGAGACCGCTTCCGATGAAGGCGAAATCTTGTCTCCTGTTGAACATGAACGTAGGTATGATGAAAAATCTCCTGATGTACTGACACTCATCGGTGATCTGAAAGAGGGGGGACGGTACAGGAGTATAATCAGTGCAATAAAGGACCTCCGCTCGTCCATGGATGAAAAGATACAGGTTCGTCTACGTAAGATAAGCGAGCAACGTTTGGAAGAAGCTGTGCAGTCACTACATAGTCTCGAGGAGGAGAGCGGTAGTGAATTCGATGAACTTAGAGGATTTCTCGAACAGGCCCAGACCGCAATGTCTGGGAGCGATTATGATTCTGTAGATGCCTTTCTGGATTCGTTTATCAGAACCAAGGAAAGCCATGAAGAGCGTGTACTTTTTGAAAAATATCACCAGGAGATAGAAAATCTGCGGTCAGATTTAGCCATTCTGACTGAAGCCGGGATCGAACCACCCGGGAGTGAGCGTAGTTTTGCCTCTATCGAAAGGGGCATGGCCGTAAAACAATTTGACATGGTTAAAGAAATTATGAAGGAAACCGCTCAACGGATAAATGAAGCAAAGACCACAACCGCCAAAAACGTGGCTCGAATCGAGTTCGCCCGAGTGAAAAACTCTTTTGACAGACTGAAAAAGACAGGGGTGGAGCTGGCTGAGGAGAAAAAGATATTCAGAAAAGCTATGCTTGCCATCAAAGGGCAGCAATACCTTGAAGGATGTGTACTTCTTCGACGCACGAGCCTCTTGCTTGAAAAAGCGGATGCTGGACGGCTGAAAGGGATTCTTTCGTCCCGTTTGGAGGAACACAAAAAGTTATTTGTGATGATAGAGAGTCAGCAATATTTTTCAGCTGATTATCGTAATAGCATAAAGGAAGCATTGGAAGATCTGGATGGAATGATCAGGGAAGGACAGGTCGCCAAAGCGGAAACGGAAATGAAGATGTTCCACAAGATAATGCAGGACCTGAAAGATAAAATGGATAAATTCGACCGGACGAAGAATCTGTCTGATGAAGTGATGGCACTTATGGAAAAGGCAGAGGAACTGGATCTCGAAGTTATCAAGGAAAGAGAGATGGCGGAGGAGAGCAATAAACTTTTGGAATCGGATAACCCGGAAGATGCACACATTCTTTTGATCCAGACGAAGAACGCTCTTCTCAATAGATTGGAACAGCATCTCCGAGGAGAAGCAGAGAAACGTTTGAAAGAGGCGAAGAGCGAAATATTTGATAATCGTGAAGTAATTGAAGACACTTCCAAGATCAACCTTCACCTCTTGAATGCAAATACCTATTTTGCTCAAAGAAAATATGAACATACCATTAAAACCGTATCGAAGATTATCCAGCTAATCGGAGAGATGAAAGAGCGAAAGACGACTTCGGTGACGAAAAGTCTATTTGCGGATGCGGAAAATGCAATTGCGGAGAACAGAGAGAGGGGAATCAAAGTATTCGAATCTGAGGCACTTTACTATAAGGCCAAGTTCTATTTTGAAAAGAACGACCTTGAACAAGCCACCACTTACGCCCAAAGTTCGCTGAATTGTTCCAGACGGGAGCGCACGGAAGTGGAAAAGAAGAAAGCGCGTATTCCACTTTCTCAAGCCCAGCAATTCATGAAGGAAGCGGTTGCGATCGGTGCGGAAGTGAGGGCTTCCAGCGGAATAATCGAAAGTACCCAGAAATATTTCGACAACGGAAAATTCTCCAAGGCTGCCGAGTGGGCGAACCTGGCCAAAACTGAGATTGAGGAAGCTATAAACAAACGTTTGATTGTTATCCTCGAGGAGAAAAAACGAGAGGTAGAGGTGTTATTGGCCGAGGCTAGTGAAATCGATTTGGAAACCGATGTGGAACGACGGCACCTCAATTCAGCCGAGGATTTACAGTCGAATAAAAAATATCGAGAGGCCATCGATATTCTCAAAACGATATATAGTTCCATGAAAAAGATGATCAAGGGAGGGATCTGGAAGATAAATGCCGAAAAGATCGATAATGCACGGGTTTCTCTAAGCGAGCTTCAGGAGAAATGGGGTCAGGACTTCATTGATCTGGAAGAGTCCCTTGAATTGGCAAAGGTCGCGCTTCAGGAGGGTCGTTATGAAGTTTTGGATACTTATATAGAGGAATTTTCAAGTGCCAGGGAACGACATCACAATGTCCGTTTATCCGAATCATATACTAGAAAGGTCGCCGATGTGGCACCGGACCTCGAATCATTAAAGGGACTTGGGATCGATATTTCCGGGGCAGATGAATTGGTGGTGTCCGTCAGCGATAGCATATCCCGTTTTGATTTCGAGGAGACTGAACAATATTTGTCCAAATTATCTGACTTTATCGAAGATGCGAGAACGGTGCAAGCTAAAAAACGGGCGGGAGAGTACTTCAAGAAAACGAAGGGAATATTCCTTGAAATGAAGGACGAAGGAATCCCCATGGATGGGGCCAAGCAACTCATCAAGGAAACCCTTGAATATATCAACCAAAAGGATTATCTCAAAGCCATCGGTCGGACGCAAGATGCCGAAAGAGCACTTTTAGAGGCTAGAGACAATTTTTACAAGGCAGCTACCATTGTCCTGCTTGGAGAGATAGAGGGGATGGAGGGTGAAGGAGAAAAGTTAGAACTGGACCTTTCCGGTATAATAGGGATGACCGAAGAGATTCGTAAGAGTATGGAAGAGGAGCGATTTCAGGAAGGCAGGGATCTGGCGATTCTATGCCGGAATGAGCTTCAAAAAACTATTGAAAGTAGAATGGGTGACATGCTGGAAAACAGCATAGCTCGCTTAATGCCTGCCCTGGAAGAAGCAAACGAGATTGGTGCTGAAATAGATGAAGAAAATGAATCGCTGACCCAGCTCATGGATTTGAAGGATAAAAAACAATACCGGCTGGCTCTGGATAGGATCGGTGCTCTTGGCCGCTCGGTCGATCAGAAGAGAAATACCCGATTAAGACAGCTCAATTCGCAGAAGGTCTATGTTGCTGTGAACACGATGCTTACTCTCCAGGAGGAAACAGGCTGGGAGCTGGAAGAGTTGCAGGAACGTCTTGACCTGGCCCAAGAATCCCTGGAAAGGAATGACTTTGACAAGGTGGATAATTATCTTAACGATTATTTTCAATTGAAAACCGAAACGAAGAATCGTTTTTATAGCGAAAAATACAGCAAAGAGCTTGGCAAGTTGCGCGAAATTATTGCTACCCTCGGGAACATAGGTATCAAAATTGAGGACGCGGATGGATTGATCACTAGCATTGAAGAAGATATCTCAAACAACAGTTTCGACGATGTAGTTAAAAATATGGACGATTTGTCCGCCCGGACTGACGAAGCGAGATCGGTAAGGGCGAGGAAACTTGCTAACAGGAGTTTTAACGATGCAAAGGGACTTTTCATCAGGCTAAAGGACGCAAGTGTAGATTTTACCAAGGAGAAGGGGGATTTCAAAAAAGCAGTTGAACTGACGAAATCCAGGAATTTCATCGGTGCCTGTGAACTGGTTTTCGATATAATTGAAAGATTGAAGAAAGCGAAAGAGGCCTATGTCCTGGCGAAGCTTTACCGACAGGTGAAGGAGGCTGAAGTTTTCTACAAGAAATTACATGCACATGAGTTCTTCCCCATTGAAACCAAAAGGGATTTCAGGAGGTCACTCGGCGACGCTATAACCTTGCTTAGAGATAAAAAAATATCTCCGGCGGGGAAAGAGATGGAACTTATTGGAAACCGAATCGCCCACTTGGAATCAACCATGAACAATTTTAACGAGACTGGTAGTCTTATAAGCGAACTGGGTGAATTGGTTGATGCGGGAAAGAAAATGGGCTTGGATACAGATGGCGAAGAGGGGTCTCTCACTGAAGCAATGGAGTTGAAAAGGACCGAAAAGTTCACCGAAGCGATATCCTTGCTGAAAGAAGCTAGAGATGCCCTGGAAAGAATGATCGAAAACCGGCACGCCGAACTGGCAAAAAGCTCGATAGAGCAGGCCGAAACGGACCTCGAAGACAGCCTCGATATTTTCAAGAACCCGGATGCTATGGTGCAGCGCCTGTCGGATGCCAAGGCTCTTTACGATCGAAAGGAGTATGAACATGCCGGTGAGATATCACAGGGTCTTATTCACATTATCGAAGAGACCCAGGAGCAGAAAACGATAAAGGAACTTGGGGGTTTTATCAAAAAGGCGCGGGAGATGATCGACGCGAACGAAAAACTAGGGATAGAGATATTCCAGTCCGATGCGCTATATTACAAGGCCAGGTATCATTTCGAGAGAAAGGAGTACGAACAGTCGAAAAAGTACTGCGACCGGGCCACAGCAAACACCTTGGAGAGCAGGACCGATTTCCAGAGGCGTGGGGCCTCCGATGGCCTAAACGAAGCGCTGGACCGATTGAAAAAGTCCGTAGAACTGAAATTGGATGTGAATGACCCCGAGGAAAGGTTGAAGGAAGCGAGGAAGCTTCTTGAAGAGAAAAAATACGAAGAATCAAAGCATATTTCCAACAGCGTAAAGGATGAACTTGAAAAACAGCAGTTCCAGTATCAAAAAGAAACCCTTTCCATACAAATGAAGGATTTTCGAGAGTTCATCAAGAACCTTCAAGCTCGTTCCAATATTCCTGAAGAGTATTCGAGCAGGGTGGAATTGACCTACGAGGTGATGGAAGACTTGTTCCGGCAGGATGAACTCGGTAAACTGGAGATAAAAATAAGCCTGTTCCGGGATGAAATGGGGAAACTCGAACGCATGATCGAGCACCACGACGAAGCCGAAAAGTTGTTGGAAACTATTCAAGAGCAAAAATATCGTGTGAAGGAACTTGACATCGACATAAGAAAGGAAGAAGGTTGGTTGGAAGATGCTGGCGTGATGATGCGGGAAAAAAGATTTCGAGAAGCTTCACAACTACTGAAAGGGACAAAAAAATCCCTCGAGAACAAGATAGAGATATTCCGGATGAAAAACGCCCAGGGACTGCTGGAAAAGGCAGTGAGAATGGTGGAGGAAAATCAGGATATTATCGAAGAGCTAAGTTCAATGGAAGAATATTTCTCCACGGCAACCAGGTTCATTGAAAAGAAACAATACAGAGAGGCAACCGATACTCTTACCGAATTGATTCGGCTCATAGATGAGATCCGTGAACGGAAGAGATCGGAAAATATCGGGGATCTCCTGGATGAGATCAGGGAATTGATGATCGAAAACGAAGGATTGGGTCTCGATATCTCCCCCTATAAAGACCGTTTGGAACAAGCAAGAGCGTCTCTCGAGAGAAAGAACTACGGGTTGGCAGAGAAATACGCCCGGGAGGTCCGGGAGTTCGTTCTGGACAGCCAGCGTGCGTTTTACAGAATGAAGTGCACTTCTCTACTGGAGGAGGTCCAGGTCGGAATTCGGGGGCTGGAAGGATTGGGTCTCGATACCTCCCTCATCGAAGAAGAACTGCGAGATGTTCTTCTGTTGCAGGAAAAATCGGAATTCCGCAAGGCAGTGGATCAATTCACATTGGTCATTGATAGCATAAGTGAGACGAAAAAACAACATTTCCGTAGCCTGGTTTCGGAATCTCTCGCCGATTTGGATACGATGATGGAAAGAGGGCGGGAAGTGGGCCTGGAAGTCACATTCGTCGAAGAAGAAATATCCAGGAGTACTGCCCTTTCCAATGAAGAAAATTATATCGAGGCTCTGGAAGTGGCGGAATCGACACGATCGAGATTGAGCGAGTTGATAAACCAGCGTCTGGATGAGAGGACGCAGAGAAAGATCGATGACCTGGCAGAAGCAATAGACAAAGCGAGATCTCGGGGCATAGACACTACTGCAGAGAGCGAAACCCTGAAGGCCGTTGAGGTGATGAAAAAGGACGCTCGATACGAGGATGCGGCCAATATCATACTTTCAAACAAGGTATCTGTTGACAACAAGATAAATGCATATCTTCGAAAGACGGGCATGGGCAAGGTAAATGATATTTCAAAAGAGCTTATATCTTTCCATGAGGAGACGGGGAAGGAATACCCGGACATGGAATCATATGTGGAGTTGGCTAAAAAATCCATCGAGAAAATGGATTACGATGCTCTGGACGCCTACATAACTGAGTTCGTGAAATTGAAAGAGAATTACACGTTGGACTTCTGGAATGAGTGGTACGGAGAGCAGATCGAATTGGTGAAGGCTGAGATGCAGGATATCATGAGGACCAGTTTCGACGTTTCCTTTGTATCCAAACAGGTGAATATATTGAAGGATACTGCATCCCGGTCAGATTTCGACGCGGCCAAAGAAGCGCTTGGAGAGGTAAAATCGGCCATCAGAGAAATAAAGATGGTCCAATTGAGGGTAATGGCAAAGGATATTATCAGCGAAACGAAAACGGTATTCGACAAGATGAAGAAGACGGATGTGGACCTTGATCGCGAGATGGAAATGTTCCAAAAGACTTGGGATAGCTTCAAATCACGGGATTTCGTGGATGCTGTTGTGCTGGGTTCCGAGGTAAAGGAATTGATCCGAGTTGCTCATGATAAGTACTTCAAAGAACAGGCTGTATCCATTCTCGAAAATATAGCGGTCATTATGGGTAAGAATGAGGACTTGATGATCGACACACGGGCCGTTAGAGAAAGCACGGATGACTTGAAACTACAACTCAATGAACGTGACGTACATAGCTCCGTGGAAATGGCGCTGGGAGCCCTTGAAGAGATACAGGATATGATCGAGGCGGCACTGACACATAAAGTGGAAACCGCAATGATAAGCTTCCGGGACAAGATGGAGGAAGCAACCGTGCTAGAGCTGGATCTCCATGACGAAAATGAAACACTGATTCTTCTGGATGAACAAAAGAGTGGAAAAAGGTACCGTGATGCGCTGAACGTTCTTGAGAAGAATATGATAACTTTGGCGGATAAGATACTCACGGGACAAGAGAAAAAACATTTCAGAATGATAGAAGAGGCAAGAAATGCTTTGGCAAGCCTGGAGGAGGAAACCGAGAAGGACTACCGCGGGCTCCAAACCATGCTGGACGAAGCTGTCCGGGCATTGGGAAAAAATGATTTCGATGGGGTGAATGACCGCCTTGTGGAATTTTACGAGTCGAAGGATAAACAATACGAAAGGGCCTTATCGGAGAAATATTCAAAGCAGATGTCCGAACGTGAACAGGAGATAACACGTATCAAGGAACTAGGTATCGACTGTACTATCGGCGAGGACCTTCTTTCGTCCGCCCGGGAGCATCTCTATCGAAACGAATTTGGTATGGTGCTCAATTTCCGGCAGAGTCTTGACGAATTCATAAAGGATGCAAAAACCGTCCAGGCAAAGACCCTGGCCAAGGAGCTCATGCAGAAGGGCAAAACAGGGATCCGAAAATTGAAGGGGGTAGGGAGAAAAGCAACTGAAGAGACCAAGGTTTTAAAGGAAGCGATCAATCATATTAAAGAGGGAGACTTCCTCAAAGGATGCGAACTTGCCATGGAGGCGAATCGAAAGCTCGAGACCGCCTTTGAAGAGCACCTTAAAAAGGATGTCACGGCCCAATTGGCGGCTTTCAGAGAATTTTACGCAGAGGTTGAGAAGAATAAGTATTTCACAAGCGATTACAAGCTGAGACTCAAGGCCATGATCGAAGCATCGGAGTTCGGTCTTCATCAGAATAGATTGCGAGATGTGCAGGAGGGTGTGGAAGCCTTCAAGGGGGCCATCTCGGAAACAAGGGCAAGAATGGAAAACTTCAAGAAAAGCGAAAATCTCTTAGAGGTCAACGACGAACTTTTCGGAACAGCCCTTTCACTGGGAATAAACGTGGCTCTCGAGAGGACCATCTCAAAAGAGGTGGAACGACTTAACGACATGGGGAGGTTGGATGACGCCCTGCCGTTATTGAATGAAGCCAACGAATCCCTTGAGAACAAGATCGACCTGACCCGAATGGAGGAAGCTAACGCACTTTTCGAAAAAGTAATATCCAATGTAGAAGAGAACGAGGAAGCCGTCAAAGATATCTCCGGACTGGATGACTTGATCTCCACAGCCAAAGTACATATGGGTGAGAAAAAATACGATCGTTTCACCGAGATTTCTGAGAGAATCATACGCCTGGTCATTGAGGCAAAGGAAAAGCGGCTTGTTGATGAAATGAGACCGTTGATCGATGAATGTACAAGTATCATCGAAAAGAATCGGGGAAAAGGCATAAACGTTTACAATTCGGAAGGGCTGCTGAACAAGGCCAAACTATTTCTGGAGAGAAAAGAGTACGAACTTGCGGAGGAACACTCGAAGAACGCATTTTCGCAAGCGCTCATGGACCGACGTGGATTTGAAAAGAAGAATGCCTCTTCAGCCCTTGCTGCCGCATGGGGAATGATAAGCAAATCACTTGAAATGGGTCTTGAGATATCTGAAATAGAGACCATGATGGCCAATGCACAGGTACTCTTCAGGGAAGAGAAATTCGTCGAGGCGGCCAAGGCGGCAAAGGATGCGAGAGCCGTTGTGATGCATGGATGGGAAGAGTATTATATCGATAACACGACCAGGCTTAATAAGCAGATCTTGGAAATGACGGAAGAAGGCAGGGAACTGGAATTGGATATGACCCCTGTCGAGGAAATGATGGAAAAGACGGAAACGCTTCTCAAGGAAGCGAACTTCAAGGATGCCGAAGGTTTGGCAAGGGAAACCAAGGATATACTAGGGGAAATGATACGTTCAAAGATTTCCGAAATCCTTCAGACGAGGATACTTGAATTTTCAAGCGCCATCGAGGTGGCAAGGGAGAAGGAGATAAATATTGAGGATGAGGCAGATGCCCTGGTGGTGATAAAGAAACTGAAAAATGGGGGTAAATACAAGGAAGCCATCAGTACTATCAAGGGCATACAGACCTCACTGGATGTTAAGTTAACTGATAATCGGAAGAAGGTCCACTTTGCGAAGATAGAGGAGGCTCGATCTCAGCTCGATGAGCTGGAGTCTGAAACTGGTGGACATTACAAGGAACTTCATTCCTACCTGTTCTCTGCCAAGGGTGCTATAGAGGGTGAAGATTTCGATGCCGAAAATAAATATCTTGAGAAGTTCCACAAGTACATGGAGGAATCCTCAACTCGCTATTATTCTAAAAAATACAGCGAAGAGCTTGGGGACCTTACCGGAAAGAAAAATATTATCCGGGAAGCAGGTATCGACGTGGAGGATATCGACGGTATACTGAGCACTGTCGAGTCAAGTGTGGCAGAGAAGGACTTCGAAAGTGCAAGACTCAGTTTGGATGTGGCCCGAGACCTTCTGGTGGAAGCTGAAACGGTAAAGGGCAAGGAGCTTGCATCCCGCCAGATGGAAGAACTCAGGGAGAAGTCGGCGGAGATGGAGAGCCGTGGTATCGATATCACAACCGGTGCGAAGGAGCTGAAACATTTTCAAAATCTGTTTGACAATGGGGAATACATTAGCATATGCACCGCCGCCGGGGGAGTAATGGAGCACCTTGCGACGATCTGGAAAACACATTTTATAGATCAGGTCACAGCGTCCCGCTCGGAATTGGAAACAGCATTAGAGCGCGGCCGTGAATTGGAATTGGATCTTGCTGAAATAGAGGACAGTGCATCCACAGCTGAATTCCATTTTGACTCGAATAGGCTCGAGGAGGCCTATGATGTTTTCTCACATGCGATCTCAGGTCTAAACGAGTTGATCGATGGTGAACTTTCGAGAAGGATCCGCATGCGTCTTTCCTCTATTCACCCGGTAATAAATGAGATCAAGGAACTAGGTATCAACGTGGAAAGCGAGCTGGAGATACTATCGGCAATAGGAGAGATGGAATCGGCGGGGAAGCGAGATGATGTCCTTGGAATACTGGAGGATGTGCAACAAACTCTCGCGTCCAAGAAGGAAGGTTTTTTGAAAGAAATGAATTTAAACAAGATCAAGGAGGCCGGGGAAGATCTCAAGGAGCTGCGTGATGAAACAGGTGCGGAGCTGGAGGAATTAGCCCCTCTCTTGGACCGGGCGACCAAGGCGGTCGATGAGGGGAACTACGGTGAGGTGGATAGTGTTATTGAAGACTTTCACGCTTTTACACGGACGTTCAGGGAACAGTATGCCAGGGGGAAATACGGGGAGGAACTGGTGGAATTGAAGGAAGACATCGACGAATTAACGGGTTTTGGAATCGATCTATCCTCAGCCGAGATGATTCTTACCAGTACAAGGGATGTACTGGAAAGCGCCGACCTGGGTAAGTTGGGCGACTCGATTGCCAGAATAAATGAGATCCTGGATTATGCAAAGACCCAAGAGGTCGAAAAGAAGGCAAAGGAGTATTTCGTGATAACGAAGAAGATCCACGAACAGCTGAACGAGACGGACATGGATATCAGTGATGAGAAGGAAGCGTTCAGTAAGGCAATGGTAGCCATGAAGGAAAAGAACTACATGGCTGGTATAAATTACACTCTCAAAGCCAAGGAAGTCTTGATCAGGGCTCAAGAGAGGTATGTAGTGGAGAGTAGTTCCGCGTCTGTAAAAGAGATGCAGATGATGATGGACGAATCTCGGTTAATTGGAATGGACATAACCTCCGTGGAAGTAATAATGTCTGACATTCACGACTGTCTCAAACACGAGAATTTCAAAGAGGTGGAGGAATTGGTGGAAAAGGGGAAAGGCATCATTACAGTGGCGCGGGAAAAACATTTCGTCGAGATTGCCACTGTCTCATCCCACGAACTGGGAAGCCTATTTGATGAGGCCCGCAAGCTGGATATAGATATTAGCAGGGAGGTGAATATCCCCGAAACTGTGAAAGAACTTCTCGGTACCGGGAAACCGAGAGAGGCCGCCCAGCTGGTTGCTAAAGCCCGGGATGGATTGCAGGATCAGGTAAATTCAAAGCTATCGGGAATACTGGATGAACGGTTGGATTCCGTGATGAAGTTGATTGGGGAGGGAAAGGATTTTGAGTTGGACATGACGAGGGAAGAGGAAGCCATGTCGGTTATGGAGGGCCTCAGGGAGATGAACAAGTATCGTGATGCCATAGGGGCACTAAAAGCGATACACGAATCTCTGCGAGGCAAGTTAGAGGAACGGCGGGGGCCGGATATCGAAGCTCCAACACCTCCGGAAGCCCTGCAAGAGCCAAAGGTTGTTGCGGCTCTGGAAATCGAGAAAAATTCTTTGACACAGGAGATTGAGGGTCTGAAGCAGGAAAAAGCAGGCCTTGAGCAGCAGAAGGCAGTCATCCAAAATAGAAAGGCAGAGCTTGAAGCACTCATTGCTCAACAGGGGGGTAGCGTATAATGATGAATTCCGACGCCCTCTCTCCGCAGGAAGAACTTGCTAAGCTCATGGAAGAGGAGAAGAACCTTGATGAACAGATCGCCCAGATATCTCATAAGGAAGAAGAGAAGACCAAAGAGCTGGAACAGCTTGATAAGGACATCATAATAGCTCAAAAACTCCTGGACGAACCCGAAGGGTTGTCTCAACCTGAAGTTTCGGCACAACCCGAAGACGTTGGGGTTGAAGAGGAACCGGTAGTTGAAATTTCAAAGGAGAAGAAGCTTGAGGTGGAAAGATTAGCCGAGGAGAAGAAGCTTGAGGAGGAAAAATTGGCCGAGAAGGCGCGCGTTGCAGAGGAGAAGAAGCTTGGGGAGGAAAGATTAGCCGAAGGGGCGCTTCTAGCAGAGGAAAAGAAGCTTGAGGAGGAAAAATTGGCCGAGGAGGCGCGTGCTGCAGAAGAGAAGAAGCTTGAGGCGGAAAAATTGGCCGGGGAGGCGCGTGCCGCAGAGGAGAAGAAGCTTGAGGCGGAAAAATTGGCCGGGGAGGCGCGGGCCGAAGAAGCGCGTGTTGCAGAATTGAAGAAACTCGAAGAAGAGAAGTCTGCCAAGATTGCAGCCAAGGAAGCTGAAGCGTTTGATACCTTGGAGACCATAAGGAAACTCGTAAAAGAGAACGAGATGATGAAGATAGATGTTTTCCAATCCGAGGCTCTTTTATTAAAGGCAAAGCTAGCTCTCGATAACAAGAATTTCGATGAGGTAAAGGAGTATTGCGCCAAGGCAAGGGAACAGGCTCTAGCTTTGAGAAAGACTGTTGAAGGTAAGGATGCAGAGGAATTCGAAGCTGAGTTTGGGGAACTTCGCGAAATAATTATGAAGGCTGAAGAGGGCGGTCTCAATGTCGAGAAAGAGAAGTCGAATTTCGATATCATTCTGAATCTTAAAAAGGAAGAGAAATACGTTGAGGCGCTGCAAAAGACGATACAACTCAAAGGTCCTCTGGATAGAAGGCTTTATGATGAACTGCATGTCGTCAAAATTGAGAATATCGACAAGGCATTGACCGAGATGGAGAAATTCATCGAAGAGACCGGAATGGAATTCGATGATCTGAACACATATCTGGTAGTAGCCACGGAAGCTCTCAAGGAAAAAGACTATCAAAAATTAGATACATCCTTAGAGAAATTCTACAGCGGCAAAGAAAAGCACATCGCAAGATTAAGTACTGAAAAATATGACCGGATCATAGCCGAGATCATAGCGGATGCGGCTCAATTGAAGGCGGTTGGACTCGACGTCGAGTTTGTCGGGGACCTGGTTGGTATCGCGAAAGAGAGCCTTTCATTGTCACAAACTGAAGCTGGGGAGGGATATCTGGACAAGGCAAGATCTCTTCTTAATGACCTGAAAGGCACACAACTGAAAGAGATTGCCAAGGATCATTTCTCCAAGGCCAAGAAGGTTTTCTCTCTTATCAAGGAAGCGGGCATCAAGGCGGATGGAGAAAAAGAGAAACTGAAGGAGACCATAGCGGCCTTCAGGAAAAAGGATTATCTCGGGGCGGCCATACTCGCTCAAGAAGTAAGCGAAGAGTTAACGAAGCTGCACGAAACCGCTAAAGCCCGTGAAGAGGAATTAAAGCAGATCGAGTTTATCCGGACCATCAAGGATGAGCTAAGTGAATTGATAGAAGCCGCAGAAGCTAGAGGGTTGGATGCAAGCCTCGTTCAAGACAGGATCGAACTTTGTGATTACCGTATCGAAGAGAAGAAATACGATGATGCGGAAAAGATGCTCAAAAAGGCCAAGGAAGAGCTCAACCATTTGATGGAAAGCGATGAAAAGGGTTCATTGTTCAAAACGAAGTTCGCGCAACTTCCGGAATTAATGGATGAGCTAAAGAACAACGGCCTTGATGTGAATGAAGAAGAAGGTGAGATCGAGGAGATCTTAGAATTTGAAAGTGACGCTAAATTCGACATAGGAATGGATCGGATTGGAGAGCTTAAGGAGTCAATTCTGAATCGTATCAAAGTGGATCTGTACAAGCCAAGAGACCGGAAGATGAAGGAATCCATCAAGCTGTTAAAGATTCACAAGGAAGAGGTGGGAGAGGGTTTCGAAGAACTCCAGGAATTATTGATCAAGGCAAGAGAGGCATTAGAGAAGAAAAAATATCGGGACGCAGATGACCTTCTGGAGAGATTTTCCGAAAAGAAGAGGGTGCTGCGGGAAGAATTCGAACTGGTCGAATATGGTAGGCGCCTCGAACACCTGTCTTCGGAGATATCCCTCATAAGTGAGCTTGATATAGACGTCAGCGCTTGCGAGGATCTGGTGATGCTGGCGAAGAAAACGCTGGACCGGGGCGAGGTTTCGGACCACCTGGAAAAGATGGTAGTCAATGCCGAGAAGCTCTTCAAGGATATAAAGACGAAGGAACTCTTCAACAAGGCAAGGGAGTATGTTTACAAGGTTAAAACACAGATCGATGACATAAAAAAGGAGGGGGGAGAGGTCGCCAACGAGGTGAAAATGCTGAAACAGGCAATGGCCTCAATGGTGAAGAAGGATTATATTGGCACCTGCAAGTTAGGTCAATCCATTAAGGCGAACCTTGTCAAGCTGGAGGCTGAGCTGAGCACGAAAAGGTTAACGGCGGAACAGGAGAAGGAAAAGGCAAAGGTGCTGGATATTCTGGAAGCTGCCGAGGAAACCATGGCGGAGGCAAGGGGGATTGGACTGGATGTAGGTCTCAATGCGGACCGACTGGAGATAGCAAGATCACGATTCGAAGAAGGAAAATTCGAGGATGCTTCGGAACTGGCCCTTACTGCAAGAAAGGATATACAAGAAATCATCGAGAGGAAAAAGATAGAAAAGGTTGATCGGGTCGAGAAGGTGGAAGAACCGGTAAATAAACTTGGATCGGTTGATGAAATTGATGAACTTTTACCTGTTACCGATGAGCCAACTGAGAGAAACTGTCCGAGATGCAGGAGGACTGTGCGCGGTTATGGTAAGAGATGCGTTCACTGCGGGGCCCTAATGGAGAAACCCGAGAAAAAGAAAATACGCATTTGCGAGATATGTAACGGAGGTCTCGTACCTGAGGACGATATCTTTGTTTGCCTTGACTGTGGTGCGGAATATGAGCAGGACGGAAGTCTTATCGTACCGGACGAGGCACCGGGTATCTCAGAGTTACTGGAGCAAGAAAGGGCTGCTGCAGCCGCTGAAGAGGAGAGAGAGAGGGAGCGGCAAAGGAGGCAGGAGCGGGAACAGGAACGGAGAATATTGGAAGAGGAGGAAAGGCAAATTGAGGAGGAAGAAGCCAAGCAGGTAAGCGACAGTCTTTGCGAACTCTGCGGAGTTGAACTTGAAGTCGAAGGCGATCTGCTGGTTTGTCCCCTCTGCGGAGTGGAATACACTCCGGATGGCGAGGTGAGCGTATCGAAAGGTGAAAAGGGGGAGAACGAGTGCGAGCTTTGCGGCGGTGCGCTGGAGCGGAAGGGGAAGGGAATGGTATGCACGGTCTGCGAGGCGGAATACGATGCATCCGGTAATTTCGCAACTCTTGCCGACGAGGAAGCCTACGGTGAGGCCATCGAGAAGATGATCTCCACCCTGGAAGTGGATCCTGATAAGAAGAAAGCTTCCACTAAGGGAAAAGCCAAGGTGGTAAGAAAGGCTGTCAAAAGGGTGGCGGATTCAAAAAAAGCGGCAGCACTGAAAAAGACACCCGGAAAGATAACGCCGCCAAAGAAGAAACCCTTTGTAAAAAAGGCTGTGGCCAAAAAAGTTCCCATTGGGAAACCAAGCGGAAAAAAACTGGGATTGGCAAAAAAACAGCCTGCAAAGAAGGTCATAGTCAAAAAGAAAGGGAAAGGACCTTCTTGGGACCAATTGAAGGCGGCCAAGGCGAAAAAGAAGAAAGGCAAGGGTAAAAAGAAAAAGCTGGAATATGACAATCCCCCGGCCTTATCATTCTTGAAGAAAAAATAGTTTTTTCCAATGACCCATAAGACAGGAGGGTTATTATTACCTTCAGGTTACATGAACTGGTATGTATTCTCATGGCTTTGACACTTTTACCCGGAGGTCTCGCAGGATTTTTTCTCATTAAAACCGATTTATATGCTACAGAATCAAATATTGTCACTTCGTTAGATTCGCAAGGTACAAGGACGGGGGACGGGCTCATCGCCCAGTGGAACATGGATGAAGGAAATGGAACTGGTGTGAGGGACAACAGCGGGAATGGATATGATGGCATCTTGGATGTTGGGGGAGAGGATGATCCGGACTCAAAATGGGTGAATGGGATGAGGGCGAAGGCATTGGATTTCGATGGAACTAATGATAGTGTTAATTGTGGAGAATTCAATCCTCCTCCTCAAGGTACGATTTTATTCTGGATGAACGCTCGCAGAGTTACAGGCGACAAGGACAGGATAATCGGAGGGGACGATGCCTATGAGATCAAGGCATTGAAATCAGGAGCAGGTTATATTATTACGAATGATCTTTGGATAAGCGGTATCGGGATACAGAGGAGTAATCGTGTCCTGAACTTTAACGAATGGTATCATATAGCTTGCACCTATGATACAAGCAAATTAAAAGAGATCCATATCAATGGTAAATTGGATATTTCAGAGATTCGATCACATTACGATCCGGGAACGGATCCCTTTTACTTAAAAAATTGCCACAAGAACGCCAGTGCCTTTAGGCTCTGGATGAATTGTGGCGCCGAAGATTTAAACCGGTTGAGGACATTCCCG
>JASLWR010000033.1 GCA_030740765.1 Thermoplasmatota archaeon | reverse complement strand
TGCTTTTTCCAAAAAAGTAGTTTTAGGCCGCTTTTTGGGGGGATTTGGGTGGGAGGGTCTAAAAAGTGGTTTTTCATATTTAATCTGAATTATATTTTTCTACCCTGTTCACCGCGCCATACTTTTCCGATGATATAGCCAATAAAGGGTTCTATTCAAACTCAGAGCTGCAGTGAGGGCATTCAACAGCATCCTTCTCAATTATCCCTTTGCAATTAGAGCACTGCATCTCTCCCTTCTCCAGGAACACCGAACCGCACTCTTCACATTTCTTATCCTCTGGTGAGACACTTTCACCGCATTCGGAACAGGTCGCAGTTTCCAGGTTGCCAAGCAGCTTGTCCAATTCGTCTTCGTCCAACCCCGCCTCGATATCGGGCTCTTCTTCGAACTTCCTTTCGCATTCCGGGCAGCTCTTAACATCCAGATCCACGGAGGTGCCGCAATTGGAACAAGTTATCCCGGGTACTGTGAAAACATTGAACTGTTCAAGAAGGTCCTCATAGAGTTCCTCGTCGAGAATGCTTATGTCCTTGTGCATGGCCCCGAAATCCAGATCGAACAACTCAGGGCTGCTGTCCAGATAATCAAGTTCGAACACCTCGGCTGGCTCCATGCCGCCCCAGCGGGTTCCGGAGGGAAATTCCACGGTGCCGAGGTCTTCAAGGTCGTAATATGTCGCTTCGGCGGCCTCTTTCCTTTCCTTCCTCTTCTTGTAGAAATAACCATACACGAGAAGTATAATAAGAACAATGAGTGTCACGATGATTATTATTATGACGGTATAATTTGGTTCGTTCTCTTCTTCAGATTTCACGGGTCGATCCGAGACAAAAGGATTTCTATCTTGTTGGTATTCCTCGTAATTAGTCGCCCCGTCACCGTCGGGATCGCCATTTCTACCGTTATCTTCTTTATCACTGAGGGGATCCAGTGAAGCAGTTGCGCTCTCGTTGATCCTCCATTCGGTGATCTCCCAGCCGTCCGGCAGCCCGTCGCCGTCAGTATCCCAGTGGTTCGGCAGAGTACCGGCTTTGTACTCCTCAAGATTTGAAAGACCGTCGCCGTCAAGGTCATCATCACCGTCTATGCTGTTGAAAGGATCCAGACCGTAAAAATTTTCCCAGCTATTGGGTATGTGGTCCTCGTCGTCATCCGCTTTGTATTTTGAATTGTAAGGTTCAGGATCGCCTTCGTCCCCAACGCCGTCTCCGTCACTGTCCGCCCACTCGTCCCTATCCAACGGGAAAAGGTCGAAGGGAATCGGTTCCCTGTCGCCGTCCCAGTCGAGATCGGGGGCAAAGGCTGCTAGCGTCAGGGTCGTATCACCAGGATTGTTTACGGAATACTTAAATGAGGTTGTGGATAGCTTCGCAGTGTTTAATTCCTCCCATGCACCATTGACCATCTTGTAAAATGATAGGTTATTGATATCCCAGAGATGCTTATAGAGTAGTTTTCCTTTGAGTTTATCAAGGTTGAGATTGAGTGTGATCGCAACCCAGTTCACCTGGCTGTCCAGGCTTACATTGAAATACACACCAGTTGAGACAAAATACTCCGGAACCGGCGCTGAGGGGCTGTCCAACGAAGCCAACAGTTGAAATCTCAGTAGTTCTTCACCCCATTTTTCATATGAAATATTGATACTCTGTGATTTGATTACGTAATTCAGCTGATTGTAGATGTGTGTCGTGTTCTTGGTGATGAAACTGTAACTGATCCTGTCATTACGGTTGTAAAACTCGTGGGTAGCGAAATTCCTGGCATTGTCTATCATGTCCACTTTTATCCGATATTTGGATTCATATCTCAGGGTCTCGCCATCGGGAAGAATGAAACTGGCAAATAGATTCCACTGAACATACTCGGAGTTGCCCTCCACGATTTCCCATGTATTCGTCATTCCATTGTAGACCAGCACTGTGACGGTAGCCTCGCTCAGGGGTTCGTTGAAGCGTACCGTGATAGGAGTGCTCACCGCTAATTCCAGTGCTTCCTGTGCAGGCGTACTACCCGTTACAAGAGGCGCTTCTTTGTCAAGCACAATGATTACCGGAGTCGTGGAAAGAGATAACCTGTTAAAATAATCCACCGAATAGGCTGTCAGAACATTTTCACCCGGTGCGAGAAGTATTGGTACTGAGAAATTACCGTCCTCGTCCGGGATGATATCCTCGTACACGGTCTTGTAGTTCACTATGAGCTTGATCGTACAGTCAACAGGTGCCTTTCCTTCAATATTGATATTTTCGTAACGGGTCCTGTTCGTCAGGATATTGAGAGTGGGTGGAGCGGGAACCGTGTTATTCAATACAATGGTAATTTCTCCCTGGGTATGATTGTTCCCTATATTGTCCACGGCGCCAAAAACAAGATTGTGTGCGCCCTGTTTATAAATGGATAATTCGTCCTCCCAGGTGAAATTGCCTCCATCCAGATGGTACCAGACGTCTTTCACTCCCGACTGTGGGTTGTATCCGCTGACATCCTCCGCCTGAAGCGATATAACCGTGCTGCTCTTTATATATACATCATCAGTCCCTGATAACTCATGCGATTCGCCTATAAAGTGGGGGGTGACTGTGGGGGGTGATATATCAATATAAAATGCACCCGTCTGTCTTGCGCCTGTGATAACGGAATTACCCTTGTTAAGAATATTGTCCTCGGCTCCGATCTTCATATTATGATACCCTTCGGAAAGTCCTTCCATGGATATCTTTAGCGTTTCATTGTAGGGATGTTCGACGCTGTCCAGCTCATAATAAATCATTTTCAGACCGGAAGCAGTATCCATTGCATCCAGTGAAAAGTGTGTATCGTTTCTCACGAAGAAATAATTGTCTACACCGTTCACATAATATATATCAATGGACTCCGTCACCACCGGGAACGTGTTATCCAGATATACCTTAAGCTCTTCACCGCTGTGGTTATAACCCAGATTGTCCTTGGCGCCCAGGGTAATATTATAAGGTCCGTCGGGGACCTCCCAGTCAAAAAAGAAGGTGTCCGGCACCATTGAATATGAATAATTGAATTCGGTCCAGTAATGATTGATACCTGAGACATCGGTGAAATTAATGGTAAAAAGCGTATTTCTGGAGACGTTCCATATGTGGCTGTCATCAAACCTGTAGGCTCCTTCCAATTCCACGCCCTGAAAATCCGGAGTGGAATAATCCACAGTTATGTTTTTTCTCATAGTTGTCTCGGTATTGTTTTCATAATCAACGGAATAATAATAGAGGGTATAATTGCCTGAACCGTTCTTTGCAGGTGAGAAAGGAGTGTTGAATATCTTCCAACCGCCTGTGATATTATTCCGCTGTAGGTCATAATAGATATATTTTATTCCACTCCCATCGCTGTCCTCGGCGGTGATATTGATTTTTGTTGTATCGTTTATGAACAGCATGTCGGGTAGACGGTATTCGATCCCGATTGTTTCGATGGAAGAAACCGGGGCAACTGTATCGTTCATATTGAATACGAAAGAGTAGTTATTCGGTTTTTCAATGGATATATTTGCCGCGAAATATCCCCACTTTTCAGCACTCACGTTCATGGGATAGTTGTAGGTTTTCTTGAGGATATTTGTGGCGTTCATTTCCACATATGTAATGTTCTCCCACCATATACCGTTCACTTCGCCTGTTTGGAAATCTTTTCTATAGGAGGTTTCGTTCTTGTCCCTAACTACGATTGTCATGCAACAAAGATCTTCCCCCGTGATATTGTATACATCGACAGATAAGAAATATTCAGCCCACAGGTAACTGTGGTTCAGCCCAGTGTGATTTATCACGAAAGTGGAATTAAGAAGAAATACCAGGGAATCGGTTGCATTTATATATTCGGAGCCATAATCCGAGAAAGTGGTGTTCGTTATGCCCACTTCGGTGGTTCCTGTTGGACTGCCTATTATAAAAATACCGCCGCTGGTGTTGGATATAGTCGATTCACTGATAATTATCATACTCATATTATTTCGGGAATTGTTGATTCTGATAGGTAAATTGTCCGGGCTTGATATTGTGGAATTCATTATCGAGATATTCGTAATGTTCTCCAATTGAAATATCGGTCCATTATTATTTACCACAGTGAGATCTTGGAATTGGAACTCACCAACATTAAATATCCTGTAATAAATGTCTGAACTGCCCGAGCACCTTGCACCGTTCGTTCCATTGATCGTTAAGGAGACCAATTCGCTTGCATTCAATCCTACAGCGCAGGAAATAATATCGATATCCTCCAAGGTGTAATTATCCCATCGATACAATTTTAGCCCGTCCCCGGTACTATTGGATATGGATATGTGAGACAGGTGTGTAGTAACTGACCCTGAAATATTGATCCCGTTGGAACAATTTTCCACAGATGCGTTGGACATTGTTACATTGCCTTTCCCGTTCCCTTCAATCACGAAACCCCAACCCGTTACATTCTCAACGGTCGTATCGTTAATGGATATATTGACCTCGCTTTCCAAACCGACATCCATTTTGATACCGTTCCCACAACTTCTAATGGCGAGATCTTCTATTGTAAGAGTTGAATTCTCATCCACCATGAGCGCTGATTCCAGCGTGTCCTTTATCGTTACATTTAGAAGCTCGGCAATGCTGTTTGTAAACGTTAAAGCGTTTCGCGCGTTGTATATAACCGTATGATTAATATAACTGGAGTTGGTGGTGGACTGAAATACAATCCCCGCAAACCCACCTGGGGCATGGGTGGAATTAGCACATACGGTCACGGGTAAGCCATCTAGGCCATTCAATACCAGGCTTCCGAGGACGATAAGGGAAAGATCGTCATCGAATTTCAGAAATTTACTGCTGTTTACAGTGAGAGAAGCTCCAGCAGAAATAGTGACATTTCCGTGGAAGACGAATGCACCAGAACTGTTTGTAACATTACTGGACGAATTGGCCACAAGGTCCTCCATGTACCAGTGCGAACCCGTGGGTATCACGAATCCTGAACCTGCGGCACGGGCCTCATGGCTACCAAAGAACATTATACCTGTAAAACCCGTCAATATTAGGAGCGTACAAACGAATACTGCAAGATATTTTGAACCTTCACTACAAGGTCGTTCCATGCCCGTGGTACTCATGTAATAATCACCCTGATAAGGTTATTGAAATTGTAATTTACCTTGGAAAACCTTAGGGATATAATAAGCCTATTAATATAAATATATGGTCGGTTTCACAAAATTGGATAGAAATCCAAATTGGGATTATGAATTATTTTATTGGATTTTGAATACTAGAACATAAAATATTTAGACCACAGGTGAAGTTGTGATATAGATGAAGAGCGAGATCGTTAAACTCTTTGCAAGCTATGGAATGCTGCTCGACCCACGTGCTGCGGCTCTTTTGATGGAGCAGGAGAATCCCGTTGGTTATGCAAAGAAATTATTGCCTTTATTGAAGACGGAATACTCTGGTATTTTGAACCATGCGAACATTAAATGGGCCAGCGAAAAGAAAGGTGTCATAGGCATCCTTAAAGACAAGGATCCTGGTGTTCTGAAAGTACGCAGTATGCCGACAGATAGTAAAATAGCATCATCTATAGAAGCCATATCAAAGATACCAATTCCCACTCATTTACATCAGGAACCGGATAGCGCGGAAGACCTCAACCTAGGGGAAGAGGTACCGTCCTTGTCACTGGAAGACACCGTGGAATACATAAGCGTGGACGGGATGTTCAATAAACCCGATCTTTCACCTGTGGAAGGATATTCACCCAGTTTTACATCTCTCGAACCCCGTGTCGATGTCATTCGAGAAATAACCGGCGAATCGTTGTGCGAGGGGAAAAAAGAAAATTTTTTTGCCTACTTTTCAAGCAGGTTCGAGAAGATGAAATCCATTTTTCGCCGTAACTCGTTTGTAAGAAATGCCATGCCGGTAAAGGTGGTAAAGAAGAGGACCGCTTACCAGTTCGGGGACAGTGAAGGTGTCTCGGTGATTGGCATGGTGGCGGCAATTCACCGTGGGAAAACCGGAGAGACATACGGCTTAGACCTGGAAGATGAGACCGGTAGATTGAAATGCGGCATAAGCAGGGACCGACGAGGCGAACTGAAGAATGGTCTGGTTCTTGATGAGACCATTGCCGTCATAGGAAAAATGGCGCGGAACCGGGACATTTTCTATATTGATCGTATCATAAATCCTGGTGTTCCATGGGGGCGACGCGTCAATTATACAGATGAAAAAATATGCGCCGTTTTTATTTCTGATATCCATGCAGGTTCCAATACATTCCTTGAAAAACAGTGGATCTCATTTTTAAAATGGATTAACGGCGGTTTTCCGGATAAGGCCGGAGTAGTGAATCGGATAAAATATCTCGTTATAAACGGAGACAATGTTGACGGCATCGGGATTTATCCCGATCACAAATACGACCTGCGTATAAACAACATATATAAGCAGTATGAATTTCTGGGTGAATATTTGAAGATGGTGCCGGAACATATTGAAATAATAATGATCCCCGGTAACCATGACGCAGTTCGAAAAACGGAGCCTCAACCAGCGCTTCGGGATTGTATGATGAAATATTTCCCCCCCAACGTCCGTTTCTTAGGCAATCCTTCTCTCTTTAGGCTTCATGGGACCATGGTTATGGCATATCACGGAGCATCCATCGATGACTGGATAACTGCGCTGAATCACCTGAACTATTCCAATCCCATCGAGTCTATGAAGGAAATGATGGTCAGACGGCACATACTTCCAATGTACGGTCTCAAAACTCCTCTCGCACCGGAAAAGGACGATCATCTCATAATCGACCCGGTACCGGACATATTCATAACCGGCCATACCCATTCTTTCGGTATTTTCCCATACAGGAACACACTGCTTATAAACGGGTCCACCTGGCAATCACAGACCGATTACCAGAAGATGCACAACTTCAACCCGATTCCGGCAAAGGTTACGGTGGTTGACCTGAATACCATGAAACCGACGGTACTGGATTTCATGGATTGCAGGCCGGATATTTACAGGGGCGGGTGAGTGTTTTTGCTACCAGAGATTGCCTTCTTGCATGAATTGTGACCCGGTGTTTTCCATAGAAAGGATTCAGCGGGATCGGTCCCTCCGGGCTGCGATTCCGCGAACATTGTCAAGCTGTGAACCTCGATATTTTGTCGAGCTTCGCACCATTGACAATATCCTCCAGACATGAAGCGAATCGCAGTTTCGCGGGAATTATTGCGGATAAAATTTAAACCATAACAATGTTCTAATGGCGATGGCTTTCTTCGTGGAATATTATCTCTATATCCTATTACTTGCAGTAATAATTTCCCTGGTATTTTTTCAGATGGTACGAAAGGGTAGCATGGTGTATGCTGAGGCGTGGCGAAATCTATTCTCGCTTCTTATGGTACCCAGTGCCCTGTACCTTATTTACAACGATGTCAACTTGATGTCAGGGGGTTTCTATACTCATATATACAATATCGCTCAGATCATATTACTGCTCCCGGGCACATACCTGGTGATGAAATTCTTGTTGGGTCCTATCTATTTTTCATTCTCTTCCCTGGATGCGGTGAAGAAATTACATCGTCTTTATGTACAGCCAGGGAAAATTGAACGTTTTGCCCTCCAATTCATATCAATCCTTTCCATAATGATATCCGCTCTCACCTTTTTCGAACTATTGGATGGTTACGATTCGAAAATGTTCCTCGCAGCATTGGTCCTACTCCTCTCTGGTATAGTGCTACTGCTTATTAGAAACACCTTGTACTCCGAGATACTGGCGAGTGTGGCCCTGTCCCACATGTCTGGGGGAGATCTCGAGGAAGCCAATAGGCTGCTTCAGGAATCATTGAGGTACCGGAAGGACTTGCCCCGTGCCTGGGCTTTTCTAACAGAGCTTCATATAAAACAAAAAAAATGGGAAAACGCGATGAGATATCTAAGGTTTCTGAAACGTATTCGTTCAGGTTCGCAACTTACAGGGATCTTGGAAGCAAAACTTGAGTACGCGAGGGAAAAATATGCAAATTGTGTACGGGCATCGAAACGTGTGCTTAAAAAACACCCCCGTCTTTCCGAAGTGTGCCTTTATGCCGGAAAGTCATCCATCGCCCTTGAGGAATATGCGCAAGCCATCAGTTTCTTTGAATCCTATTTCGAAAATGGGGAAAATGATCCTGAAGCCCTGGCCATGTGTGTGAAGGCATATTTCAAGACCGGTGATCATAAGAATGTAATACAGAAATTTAATATGATGGATCCCGAAAAAATTGAGCCTGGACTTTTCGAGGAATCAAGAACATATTTAGAGAAGGCGCGTCTCAATGGATAGGACGAACACTGGATGGAATAATTTGATAATGTTTCAGAATCGCAGCCTGTAGATGATGGGTAAAACCCATTTGCGCCCGCAGCTTTCTTTTAGAAATGCTGCTGGTTTTCCGGGGGAACTCGAAAGCTCCCCAGATCCAGTCGGGCTCAGGTGTATTTCCAATGCACTGGAATGTTAGGAGAGTCCAGAGGTACCGATTCTACCGAATCCAATAAAACTTCACAATAGGTTTATATTTGTTGAAAGGGATAATATTATCATATAGATCATTAAATTAGTCGTATGTCTTCGGGTGGAATGATATGGGCTGCAATCAGAGATCACTGGACAATCCCAGATACTCCAAACTAACATTCGCTATCACGGCAATCTTAGTTTTTTCCTCGATCCTTTTAACAATAACCGGATTCGCAGGCAATGTGGAATCTGCCAACGGAGCCGGGGACCCACCTCTTTTCGTCAGTCAGGGAAATAGTGTCGATCCCAACAATCCCACAATACCCATAAAGGATCAAATTCTTTTAAAATGGATGTCCAGTGGAGCGAACCGCCAATG
Source organism: Thermoplasmatota archaeon (assembly GCA_030740765.1). GTDB lineage: Archaea > Thermoplasmatota > Penumbrarchaeia > JASLWR01 > JASLWR01 > JASLWR01. The sequence continues at coordinate 23,610 of JASLWR010000033.1, read as the reverse complement.
GAATAGCTTCGACATACAAATATCCGGGCACGATGATTTCAATACGATCCTGGTCGATACGAATGTGGAAAAAACAGATTATTCATTTACACAAATCGAACACAATACTACCTATTTCTGGAGGGTAAAGGAAAACTATCAGGGCGGGCAAACATCATACTCCGATACATTTGATTTTACGGTACGTTTCCCACCGATAATATCGTGGACCGGTGAGAAGGGATTCATTGGTGATGGTATCCACCCTGAAGAGGGGCTCGTGGGAGAGAGTTACAATTTTCGGATATCCTACAAAGATGAATACATGGGTCTCCCACCTGATTTTATAAGACTGGTCCTCGATGTTCCGGGAGAAGGAGAGACCGAGGTCGATCTCGATCCCCTCAGTAATCATGACGATTATTCCCACGGGGTGATTCATGCAGTTTTTATGAATCTGACCAATGCAGGGTCTTATCGATACTATTTCAAGGCCGGTCACGGAGATGGCCTCGGGACCGTGAGAATGCCTAGTTCAGAGGGTGTTTACATGTCCGATCTACTTGTTAACACAGCTCCCAGGGTTTACGGTAATATCGATCGGATATATGGTGTCGAGACCTCAACTTTCAGGTATAATGCCACGTTCTGGGACGCGGATAACGATCCTGCGGATCCGAAGAACTCTTTTATTTATGTTGATGGAGTACATTATCCCATGATCGAAACTAACATCCGCGACGTCAACACTATTGACGGGAAGGACTATTATTATGACCTAAGCGGACTCAAAGAGGGAGTCCATGACTTTAATTTCTTCTTTAAGGATTCTTTTGGAACAATAACAAAAACCGCAACTTCCTTTCACCCTATTATATACGAGGGCTGGCCTGATCTGAAGGTTGGATCATCGGATATAAGCTTTAGGAAAGATCCTGAAACTTTGAACCTTGTCATAGAGGCCAATATACACAATATCGGTAAGGGATCCGCAAGCAGTATACCGGTTACATTCTGGTCGGATGATCCGGATAAGAGGGATGAACATTTCGAGCCACTCATGGATATTAACGACAACTATACCTATAACATCCCGTATCTTGCCAAGGGGCGTTCTCATTTAATTGAGTGGATCACATGGATATCATACGATGCAATACAGAAGGGTTCCTACTATGTCATAGTTGACCTGGATTATACCGAAGATCAGAATCCATACAGCCCACTTGCCAAGGCTAGCCCGGTGGAGGAAGGTATTCAAGAAATAATTGATTATTCTACCGATAACACGAACAACAAGGCGGGAAATATTTTCCTGTATGGCCCTAACGTAGAGTTGCGGAAATCGGAAGTAACACCACAATCCATGATTTACAGCAATACGGTCAAGGAGATCACATTCCGTGTTATGGTAAGAAATGTGGGGAATGAAGAAGTACCATTCGATCGAGATATCGTCGTAATGTTCAGGTTAACGTCACCGGATGGCAAGGATGAGATCAATATGGGATCTTACGTGGTGAGGGCGGGTATGGCTGCTGGTAGCTACGAATACGCAATGAAAAGCTATCGCTTTTCCGGTCCGGAGGGAGAGATTGTGGGGAAATGGGTTTTGAAGATTGAAGCCGAGGTCACCGGTGGCGGCCCAGGTGGAATATTCTCCGAACCGGACACCGATAATAACGTTGTTTACGTCGATTTTAATGTAATCAAGTTACGATACACGACTTTGGCCCCTTCCTTTTCACCTTCGATCATTTCAGTGATATCGGGACTGCTGCTACTGGTAATCATCGTAACATGGCCACAGAGGAAGAAGAAGGTTCATTGACATGATCGAATCACTGGAAAAGGCCATTGATACCTACAATCGTCTCGCGCCCGATAATGATCGGATACGGAAATCTGTCGAGGGGAAGTTAAGGATAGTGGAGATTCGTCTTCGGGACGGTAATGGATACAATTTTATCATGGAAGGTGTAACTGCCCATTCTCTTAAGGAAGGAAGATGCAATGAGAAAGCGGATATAATTGTGGATAGTACTAGCGAGATACTAGAAGGCATAATGAAAGGCGAAGTATCCCCCTTCAAGGCCATGGCAAGAAGGGAAATTGTAATCCACGCTCCGATAATGGACCTGCTGCTAATGAAGAAGCTCTTTTCGGCTTGATGGTCGATTTTCCTTTATAACTCAACTTTTTTTAATCGAATTCGATCCTGCCCATATGGCTGTCACCATCACCCTTATCGCCTCTTTTTTTTACAACTACGATTATTATGATTATTATAAAAATCAACAAACTGAGCACTATCGAGATTATAATATAAGGGCTTCCCAATAACTCATTTTCAATGTCGTCATTTTTATTAATATATGGATGATCCTCGTTATTATCTGGTTCGGTTCGCGAATTGTATTCCATTAAATTGGAAAAACCGTCCTCGTCGCTATCACCGTCAGCATCAGTGGGATCTGTGGGATCGAATCCGTAATATTTTTCCCAGGTATCTGGCATTCCATCGCCGTCTTCATCGATTGGGCTCCCAGGATTGTCGTCAGGGTCAGTGGGGTCCGTCCCGTTAATGTATTCCTCTATGTTGCTAAATCCGTCACCATCGTCATCGCCGTATGGATCATCCACGTCGAATAGACCCTTCCAGTCATCGGGAAGTTCCTCATTTACCTCTTCTGGTTCTTCAGGTTCATCTGGAATTTCGTTTTCGGCTGCCAGTTCATATCCGGTCAATTCGATGACCAAAGATTCTTTCCACTGATACACCCTAGTGTAATTATCATCATACTCATACGATTCCGAATATTGGGCATATTTTACAGACTGCCCTAAATCCGGGGAATAATAATCTATAGTGTAACCGCTGCCAGAATCCTCGAAAAGGTTGCTTCTGGACCTATTGTATGGATTACCATACCAATCGTAGTAATCATCTCTTTCAGTTTCATAATGCAGTATTTTAAAAGTCTCGAAGGTTCCCCCGGGAGTGGTAACTGTTTCGGTCCCAAGGCATGCATAAGAACGTATTTCATTATACGTGGATTCATCAGATTCAGAATCAGAATCATCATCATCATAATCTGGATAGGAAATATCTTCCTCTTCCGTAATATCGGTTTCGGCGGTCCATGTTTCCCCTGGTATGATGGGGAATTGATATTCGTCAATTGGCGGGTCATAGTATGTTTTGGTATCTGACTTATCTTTTTCTTCTCTTCCATACCATTCATAGGTTGATTCGGTCTTCTTTTCTTCCTTGACGATGGCAAGGTCGGATTTCCGGATGTGGGACTTTCCCTCAAGCCTGGAACTGTATTTTTCAATATAGGAATCCTCATTATCTTCCATCTCCATACTGGCTTCCATATCGATCACGTAAACGTCATATTCAACATCCTTGATTTCCTCGACGGTATCATCCATTATTTCCAGACTCACAGTGCCATTCAATTTTAACGGATACTCTTCCGTTATTATTCTGTATTCCCATTTTGATCCAACCGTCCATTCCGGTTTCTCCGCTATCTTGCCGTTTTCATCCATGTTACTTTCCAAGACGAACACCATTATTGTTTCCTTATCCTCTTGCCCGTAATAATTTTGGTAATCCTTGCTATAATTATCATACAACTCGTCACTATTAAAAGAGGATTTTGCGTAAATCTCTATCATGTACACACCGGGTTCGGCATCAACCGGGGCTGATATTGTGAGTGTTATGGTTTCAGAATCGTATGAATCCAGTGTTACATTCTCAAAATCGGGAACCACCTCACCAGGGAAATCATTTATTTTGTCAATCACAATGGATATGTTATCCTCTCGTGACCCATAATTCATAACCTCGATCTCACACGTGACGTCTTCATCCTGTTTTATCAAAAAAGTATCGTCTTCCAAAGATAACTCTGTTTCATAAAAATAGTAATATGAGCCGGGGGTGATCACCAGGGTGATGTTAGCCGTATCATACAATCCACCAGTATCAATCACTTTAAGTGAGATGATGTGTGTTCCAATACTAAGATAATAAGTACTGATATTCCGTCCTTCACCGATAAGACCGTCCAGGTCTGAGTACCATTCAAAATTTAGATAATCACCATGAGGAATATCGGGATCAAAACCATTCCCACTGAAACTGATATAACGTTCTCCTTGGTATACGCTTCCATTCTCCGGATAGGTAATCGAGGCGATTGGGGGATCGTTTACGTTGAGGACGGTGAATTTTATATTGATACGATCCTCGCTGTTGCTGCCGTTAATATCAGAAACGGTAATATTTACATAGATGTCTCCAACATCATCGTTTCCCGTTTTGAAAGATATTTGACCGGTCAGATAATTAATGTCGAATTGTGTTGAATTATCTAGGAATATCAATGTATCCCCATCAACATCGGAGGCCTTGACAGTTTCATTGAACCAATTGTTCTGGTAAATGAAAAGATTGATTGAATCCATATTCTTGACCATGACATTTCCGATGGTTTCCAAAACTGGCGGATCGTTTACCGGCAATATAGACACTTTTATTTCGTGAACTGTGCTCGAACCATTTGTATTCGTAGCATTTATTATGATATTCTCCGCACCATGCATGTCCGGTAACGGAAAGATCTCAAGAGTAGCATTCATCTTAACGGTGACGTTCATAATCTGCCCATGAAGCGTCTTGTTCCAGTTGTCACCATTCCATATCGTAAAGTTCAAAGGGCCACCAGTGTTGTTGTATATGTCATACAGATCGAGATAATTGGGTCCCGAGTCTTCCAATATTTGAATTGAATTTGGGGCGCCGTCCTTGATGGATCGGGAATCAATTGCTTGAACCGCGGAAATGCTAAAATATCCGATATTCAATAAACTCATTACAAGTATCATTGTCAATATCAGAGATCTGTGTCTTATATTCTCCATAACAAAAACCTCAAAAACAAATCATCATTGTAGTATTTATAATTATTTATTGAATATAAAAACTCGTTCTCATTTCATTATCGTTTTCAGAGATTTTATCAAAGATCGAAAGTAAATCGGGTCCAGGAAATTCGGAAGCTTCCCATGAAAATAGATTTGATTTGGTTTTGGCCCAATAGATATATGGCAATTTAATAAAAAAAATTGGACTTGGGATCAGTTTTGTGATTGGATATATATTATCAATGGACTTTGGTCCATATTTTAGAATGAATCGGCATAAAATTCGTCATGTTATGCTCCTATGATTCGTCTTTACTTTTGGTATGTGGCCAAGGAGTCCAAAAGTTATAAATCAAAGTTGCGTTATACATAAAACGATGCCGAAAAAGATTAGCGTGATCTTCGATGATGCCATTTTCGAAAAATTATGCCAGTTGAAAAAAAAAGAAACATATGCCAAATATATCGCACAATTGGTGGATTCTCGATTTGACTCAACTCAGAAAAATGATGGCGGGGAAGAGTCTGAGAATCCAGACGCAGAGATGCTGCAGGTCTCATCAACAAAATTGTTAAGCATTTTAAACGCAATTAACGATCGTTTTACATACATCACCGGCTTGTGTGACCGGATGGAAAACCTGGAAAGGGCTATGGAAGGACTGGCAGAAGGGGTGGATTCTATTGAAAGGACAGCTTTCGAGAATAAGGAGTCTATTGGAAAAATGAAGTTTGCTCAAGAATCAATTCTCGAAAAGTTTGACAATACCTACCACAACGACATTTCTTCCACCCCATTATATAATAGAGATGGCCAGGCAGTTAAGAATTCCCAGGTTACCGGTAGTATTGATTCCACCGGCCTTACACCGGACATGGACTACGAGTTTGCATGTCCTCATTGTGACGAAACGGTGGATGAGAACGATGATTACTGCCGTTGGTGCTCATTTTGCCTATCTGAAGGGGGAGAGGACGTGAAAAGGGATTATAACGCCCATCATGAGCATCCGGAAAGTGGTGGAAACGCCAAATATGATTATGGTGGTCGAGAACCACCGATAGTGAACGGAAATGCCCGCTCCGGGGATTGGGGATACGATCTCGACGATAATTTTTACCCGCCCAGTGGCCCCCCTTCTGGGTGGAATAGCTATAATATAAAAATCGACGGGAATGGGAAACCTGTTTGCCCGTTCTGCATTAAGAGTATGACATTCGTTCAGGAATACGAGAGATGGTTCTGTGATCCTTGTTGGTATTATGCCCCTTCTGATTTTATGATTTCTAAGAGCATAGAATCGATAGGGACTAAGGGTAAGTTTGCTCCCAAAAAGAAAAAATCCGTATTATCGAAAAAGAAAAAGAATTGGAAAAAAAAGAAATTGGGTGAACTACCCATCTTCAAGAAAAAGAGAGATCGTAGATAAAGGCCGATTATAGGGTAACTTGATACAAAGGCCATCACAGCCAGAGGGATTATATTGACCGCAACAGTAGTAATTGGAATACAATGGGGAGATGAAGGTAAAGGAAAGATCATCGATTATCTCGCAGAAAAGAACGACATGGTTGTACGGTTTCAGGGAGGCAACAATGCCGGGCACACAATTAATGTGGATGGCGAAGTCCACAAGTTCCACCTGATCCCTTCCGGTGTTCTTCACCCTGGAAAAGAGCTCTTTTTGGGGAACGGATTGGTCTTGGACCTCACCGTTCTTAAAGGCGAACTGGATAGATTGGCCGATCTGGGTATAAATCAAATTTCACTAAATATCAGCGACAGAGCAAATATTATAATGCCATATCACAGGGCGGCGGATAGTATCCAGGAAATAACATTGGGGAGCGGAAATATAGGCACAACTGGGAGAGGGATCGGCCCTGCATACACGGATAAAATTTCCCGACACGGCATAAGAATGTGCGATCTTCGGGACCATGGGAATCTACGGGAAAAGATAGAAAAAGGCCTCCATCGATGGAAAGACGTGATTAAAACCGATGAATTTCAGGGAATTCGGCTGAGAACTGATGAGATATTTAACATGTTCCGGGATCTCGGTGAATTTTTCCTTCCCTTCATTTCAAATACTTCTCGACTTATAAACAAATCCATAGATTCGGGAAAAAAGGTTCTCTTCGAAGGAGCTCAAGGTGTTCTTCTCGATGTTGATTTTGGAACCTACCCCTTCGTAACATCTTCTCATACACTTTCCGGTGGTGTGACAATCGGGACGGGTGTTGGACCGACCAAGATAGATAAGGTAATTGGGGTGATCAAGGCATATACCACAAGGGTGGGTAAGGGGCCGTTCCCTACGGAATTGAAGGATCGGACCAGGGATACACTGCAGCAAAAGGGATGTGAGATCGGTGCTACCACAGGCAGGACACGGAGATGCGGTTGGCTTGATCTTGTTATTCTAAAACATTCTGTCATGGTAGGCGGGGCCACGGCAGGGGCATTGACAAAGATCGATGTTCTGGCGGATTTTGACGAGATAAAGGTGTGCACAGGGTATATGATCGACGGGAAAGAGACCGATGAGTTCCCACCGTCGATATCTATTCTGGATCGTGCCAAACCGGTCTATACAACGCTTCCGGGTCCCTTCGATCTTGACAAAGAGACTTTAGATATGATAAAGACCGGTGGAAGAGATGTAATGCCGAAAAACCTTCTCAACTACATAGAATTTATTGAAAATGAATTAAAAATTCCAATTGAGATCCTCTCCTTTGGCCCTGAGAGATCGAACACTTCGGAGATTTAATTATCCACATGTCCAGTCCGTTCAATTCATCGAATAGTTATAAGTACCGATATATCTAGGCAGTGTGATATTATGGTATTTCCCTGTAATAAAACTGACATAAGGTTATCGTGTGTTTGTATGGAGGGCCATTACGATCAACTTTACCAGATAATCTTTAAATATAATCAATCCAATCCATCCGCAATTCATTTGTATCCGCTTGGTTTCCGGGGATCGCCAGGAGGCTTGAAACATGATCGACATTGACAATCTCGTAGTTAAAGTAAAACAATTGAAAAAGAAGGGATATTCGCAAAAGGAAATATCCAGTGACCTGCACCTATCTATAGATACCGTCAAATGGCTTCTCAGCGGTGCCCCCAGCACTGAGACGCCGCCTTCGGATGTGAAAATAGGCTGGCGGTCAGTAGGGGTCTTCGGAAGCAGAATAAAGAACGTCGCATCCGTGTTGGTTAGTATCATCCAGGAAGAACTTCAGGAGAGTGATATTGACACAATTATGGGTATTGCTATTAACGGTATACCATATGCTGCGTTCATCTCAGAGATTCTGGGAAAGGAACTAGCGGTATATAAACCTGCAACGGAGCCTGCCAAGGGAGGTCAATTCAGTTCCAATTTCGCCAATGTTAATGGGAAAAAAGTGATCATCATCGACGATGTGATTTCCACGGGAAATACGCTACGGGGCGCTGTAGAAGAGGTGGAGAGGAATGGTGGCAAGGTTGTGCTAATATGCGTTCTGATGAACAAGACACAGCGCAACGATGTCAGCGAGTGCCCTCTTCGAGCACTTTTACGAGCGCGTTCCATCGGGGGTACCATCCTTGGAGGTGGCCCACTTCATTCGTTCCCCTATGCATGAGCCATCTGTCAGTGAGATGCTTATATCTGTGTACAATAGGCAGTTTTTTCCATTATGATCCGACACCTGTGGCAGAACCGTTTCGATTTCGCATCAGTGTCAAGAAGGCTGTTGGAAAAGAACATTACGCAATCATTTCCGGAACAGTGGGATAGACCCATTGTGTGGCCGAGCTCATGGACGGCCTCCTTCAGGCATCTCTTTCGGTAAATTATAATGTCTTTTTCTTTCAGGAAGTCTATCCCGAATGTCAGTCTCGCAGTTGTGATCACAGCGCTCTTTCCGCCTTTTTGCGCAAGACCGAACACGAAGTTCAATTTTTTTACATATAGGTCCTTTTCGGTAATTCCAAGAACACGGTAGGACTGATTTTTTTCGACGATCTCAAGGAATTTTCCCGCCCTATATTGTTGCCGTTTTGCATTGTACGCCCCCTTAGGTATCGGAACTTGCTGACAGAGTTTTACTGGCATACCGAAGAGCTTCAGTTTCTCCTTAAGAGAATATAAAATTTCCGTTTCGCATTTGCCAATGGGAAGTAGAGATATCAAAGGATCACACTCCGAAAATACATCTTCACTCAACATACTCTACCCTGGGGATAAGCGAGATAATTTTCTCCCAGGTTGTAAGATCCTCGATCTCTTCTGCTACGAGAAAGCTTCCCTGATTCCTGATCCTGATAACGGAGATTCCGAGGAAATATTTTCCCGACATGTCCTCATCATCCAACCACACCACGAGAACGATCCTGACATCCCTTCCCACCACATAACCGGGTTCATCCGCACCCTTGGGAATTTCAGCGATATATTCGTAATAGAAAGCCCGTTCTCCCTCGATCTTGTACTCGTAGTCCCTCGATTCGATCAAACCAATCGTGTGGATATTCCTGTAATTAAGAACTTCATCCATCCTTTCGTCAGCGTAGTACAAAATTGTGCCCTTATCCATTGCATCTATTTTTTTATAACTACCAATATGGAATTCGCCGTAGAAGGGGGGTTCGCTTGAAAGTTGTTTTATACCATTCGTATAGACGGTTTCTATCTGGTAGATGGGTATCACAGGAAGACCGATCAATTCCACGTATTCGGTCCCCTCTTTTTCATAAGCTGGTTCCCGTTCAAAATAGACGGTCTTGGGGCTGTATTCTCCGTTTGGATATTTCTCCCCACCCTGATATTTGTAGGATAATTCGTTTTGAGGGACGTCCGGTCTTGAAACATTGCTCACGTTGTAGTAAAGATAACCTAGATACCCCACAATCCCCACTATTAGTATTATAAGTCCGATAACAATGATACGCAAAACGGCGCTCATTTTTCTTTTTTTTCTTTTTCTTCTTTTTTTTCTGGTCTTAGTAACTCCCATAGATACATTTTCCCGGATAGGATATTGTTCTCGTGTAATTTTCGTTGTCCCCTCCGATATTGTCTTTTCCTTAACATCATCGAACGCCGGGATTGGAGAGACCTCCTCCCGATAGTTTTCATCCAATAAATCCTCATTTGAATCGAATGCCATGGAAAGACACCAAAGAAGTGATAATGAAATGCTACAATACCCAAACAGGTTGTCAAATGTATCTATCTTTGGATATATAAATATCTACCTATTATCCAAATATTATCTGTCTTAATGTGGTCGAATCTTAATTAACGGTTATAACAACTCAATTTAACACGAAGGATTTCTCGTGATCTAGAAAATAGATTTCCTCAGAGTTGTAAAAAACCCTCACCATTATCTTTTGTCCTATTAGCGTTCGAACTTCCTCTAAGGACTCATTGAGTTTGAATCCGAAATCGGTCGTCAATCTATCGGGATCGGTTATTCCCTTACTATCCAACTGGTATCTGATCCCCGTCTCATTCTCTATGAAGATACGGTATTCATTCCAATCAATATCATCCTTCCCATCGTGATGGGAAACCCTTATCCATCTGGCATCAAGTGTGTCCAATTCAATCCCATCTTCCATACCATCTGTAATCTTGGCTAAAAGCACTCCATTTGGATACTTCCCTTCATACTCCACCCATCCATACAGGTCATCTTCTTCCTGAGTTAAAGGTCCCAGGTCGTAATCCAGTCCTACACCGAAGTAAACTGTTTCCATTGCTATATTTTTCCCGTTATCATCCCTAACAGTTATTCTCAAGGTTATCTCGCATGGGTCTGCGGGACTATCCGTCCATTCGATCTGCTTAACACTTTCCCTGATTATATTCTTTCGCTTAGAAGACCCCCATGCCATGTCGCCTATAACGTCATCGCTTCCCGTGACCAATACTCCCGATACAGTAATGGTATATGAATATCCCGTGCAGTTATCGAGAGTAGCATAGATCGTCACGAACTCATTAGGCAGAGGATCTGCGGGATCAATCCAGACTCCGGTTATTCTGGGAACTCCCATGCGGGTCTTCTTTTCATCTTCGGGAACTGACCCGTCCTCAAGACAACCGACCATGGTTCCTCCTAGAAATATGAGGAAAGTAAATACAATTAGCAGATTTATTCTCACGAATAACCATCCCTAAAGGCTCCTTCTATCATCCAAAGGAATCCTTATTGTCAATATTTATCAATTCCGACTCCCGGACATATCCACTTATGAATATTTAAATATCTACCTATTATCGGAATATGATCTGAATACATTGAAGTTCGGTTTTACCCTGTTTTCCCACTTATCCCGCCGACAAATATCCCTTGCTCTATTGACTAATGCTCCCTACTGAACCGACAAATGTTACCTACACCTGTAAAAAACCGTCAGGTTTTTGAAGGTGTCCATTACATTCCGGTGAAACAAGTTTCACCTGCACCTTCGAGACCTTGGTCTCTGCAGGTCCAGCAATGCCCGGGGGTATTGCATAATGTAATGGGCAGCACCCGATCAACATCACTTACTGAACATACTAATCCACCAATTAATATCTCCTGTATTTTATAAGGCGATATGGTCCATAGCGATCCTAAATCCTCTTTTAAGATATCAAATCGTGGTGTTATCCCGCAGAGAATGCAGGTGAAGTGAGTGAAAAAATGGTAACTTATTCTTGCGCACGCCCTAAGTACAGCCGAAAATTATAATAATCCACATCGTGATAACCAATAAAGGTGACCCATACCGACCCACCAATGTTATCAAGATGAGCCATGATGTCTCATCTTTACAAGTGAAGGCGACCCTGATGGTTCGCCAAACTTTCAAACCGGGCCAGTAGTACCCAGTTTTTCAAGTGAAACGAGAGATAAAGGGATATTAATGCATCAGGAAAATTCACAATATGACATGACTATCACTCAGTTCTCACCGGATGGTCGAATATTACAGGTTGAATACGCACGGGAAGCTGTGAAAAGGGGCTCTCTCGCAGCCGCGATCAAGTATAAAGGCGGTGTTCTCGTTATTGCCGACAGACAGTATCAATCTATACTGATGGAAAAATCTTCTAAAAAAAAGATCTCCCAAATTCATTCAAATTGCTGTTTGGTATCCTCTGGTCTAGTTGCGGACTCAAGAGTCCTGATAGATTTAGCGAGACGAGTTGCAGCCTACAATTTTGTTCGCTACGCCGAACCAATTGACATCAATACATTAGTAACAAGAGTATCCAATGTGAAAAGGTCCATGACTCAATACGGGGGAAGCAGGCCGTTTGGAGTGTCAATGCTTTTTTGTGGAACGGAGAACGGGGGTGCATATATATATGAAACAGACCCCAGCGGTGCTTTCAAGGAGTTTCACGCTACTGCTATCGGTTTGAACGTACAAGGGGCAAAGGAAATGTTATTCGAATTGAAGGAAGACTTTGCAGAGAAGAACACAATCAAGGATTCCTTTGATTTCCTTATTAACATGTTTTCTAAATTGGACGAAAAGTTCGAGCCTGAAAATCTTGAGATATGCATTTGTGAGAATGATACTCTGAAAAGCTTCGATTACGGAGATTTCCGGGAGCACATCGGAGGATAATGGCCTAAAGGGGGTCGAAATGACAAGTGTCTCTTTCAAGGACTCCATATCTAAAGGGAAGAACGGGTCCTTCGTGTCTATTCGAGTTACAGCATCCGCCGATAAGGATGAGGTGACGGGTTACGACAGCTGGAGAAGGCGCATATGTGTGAGTATCTCTCAGCCCCCGGAAAGTGGAAAAGCCAACAAACAATTGATCACATTTTTTAATTCTTTATTTCAGGAGAGTACTCGAATCAGTATCAGTGCTGGTAAAAAGAGCAGGGACAAGCGTATTACAGTAGAAGGGATTAATATTGAAACCGTTCAGGAAGTTTTCCACCAACTTTTTGAATAGTAACGGGGTATCTGCCTTGAATGACGAAAAACTGCACCAGGAACTTGAAAAGATAATCGAATATTTCATTGTCTCAAATGAAAAAATTCCAGTCATCGTCGAGGGAATAAATGACGTGAAAGCTCTGCGTAACCTCGAATTAACAGGTCGAATTATTTCTTTTAACTGCGGCTTGAGCATGGTGAATTTCTCGGAAATGATAGCAAAAGAATATGGTATTGTGATACTTCTCCCGGATTGGGACCATAAGGGTATCAAGATAATGAAGGAGTGGAGAAAACAGTTCCGGGCAACAGATGTCAAGATCGTCGATGATATTTGGATCAAATTATTCAAGATCACAAAGAAGGAGATAACATGCGTAGAGGAACTGGACCGACTCGTATTCCGGCTGCGGGAAAACGCTATCAAGTGTGACCGGCGGATGCCAAATCATTAATTTATATTATCAGTAATCCTGCTCTCGAATTCTTTTTGTAAATAACCGTCGTGAGAGAAATAAAAGACCTATCATCCAAGCAACAAGGCAGACCAGGGGCAGCCATGGTGGAATCCCATGAATGTTCTTCGTGGAGAACACATAAGCGATGGCGTTCTGATAGTTCATTACCGGGTTGGCAAGCCCGACGGTGTCAATTGCGGTAAGGCTGTTTTCAGATCCCTCTCGGAATAGATTCACCTCAACTCCGGCCACAGCTTGGACCAAGAGGGTGATAAGGGGCCAGATGAAGGTGTAGATCAGGAACAGCATAATACCGGATATGATCGCCTCACCTCCTGACCTGGACATAGTTGCAAACAGGAGTGAGAATAGTACGAAGGTGGCCATGAACATCAGGGAGAAGAACCAGAATCCCAAAATGCCCAGAGCATCCGGACTATAACCCATCCTGTCGCGAATTATTAGGATCATCAGTGGAATGGCTATGGTAACTGGAACTCCTAGGGCAGAAGTAATACCTAGGAACTTTCCAGTAATTATAGTACTTGGTTTCATGGGTTTACAGACAAGGATATCCACAGTCCGGCTGTTCAATTCCTCTGTTATGCTGTTAGATCCGAATATTACCACTATCAATGCCATAACGTAAGCCAATATCGGGGATGTCGTTGAAAGTATCTCGTTTGGTTCATCAAGTTTCAAGCGTAGCATCATTATTTCGTTAGTTTCTGTTAGACCGTATGTGGATGCAAGCATAACGAAAAGGAAAAAGCCTGCTGCAACCACCATCTTCACCGAGAAAAAGTTGCGCCGGAACTCGAAAGCAGCTACTGTTAATAGATTATGAAACTCTTTTGGTGCCACCCGTTTCTGGACTGGGGTTTCTGAATGAACTTCAGCTGATTCCACTGATTTCGCTCCTGGTGTTGGGATTTATGACTGAAAGTTATTTTGTATTTATTTGGTAGATAAGGAAATCGGGCTCTTTGATACCGGTTACACATGTCTGGGGTTTTAAAGGTTCTTCATTTATCGTGTATGATACTAGCTAACTGGTATGCAGTAGCCTATGGATTCTATTACGGGAAGAGTGTGCTTTTCATGGTAAGATATTAAGCGATCCAGTTCGTCCAATATTTTGTTTTTCTCTTCACCGCTTATGCGGTATGTTAGATCTACTATCCCCCCCCCCTCAAGGCCCTCCGAGGACATGAATGTTCCTCCAAGGACGGTTAAATAGACCGGCATCGAATCTTTTCGATTTGCAGCAGCCCACATCCTGCACCAAGCCTGCGATGTGGATTTAACATTATAACCACCCCCTCCTAGCATGAGAAGTTGATTGCTGTAATCCCGGATCCGCTTTATCGCTTCCACCATCCCGTTATTAGTAAGGTTAAGATCTGTCAAGGGATCGTTCTTGTGTGTATCTGCCCCAACAACAGCTACTACCACATTGGGCTGGAATCGGGTTACCGCTTTTGTAACGATCCCATCCAATACCATCTCGTATGACTCATCATCAGTCCCGGGAGGTAGCGGAATATTAATATTGTAGCCCCGGCCCTTTTTCTCCCCAATCTCATTTTCAAATCCGGACCAGGGATATAATGTCTTACCCGACTGATGTAATGAGATGGTCAACACCCGGTCATCCTTGTAATAGGCGCTCTGAACACCGTTCCCATGATGTGCGTCGATATCGATATAGGCGACCCTCAATCCGTGCGCTAGGAAGGCGTCGATTGCCACTATTACATCGTTCACGTAGCAAAAGCCTTCAGCCCAGTTACGACTGGCATGGTGAAAACCCCCAAGAGGATTGAAAACGACATTTGCGTTCTCATTTATAATAAGATCAACACCGGTTAGCGTAGCAGAAGTATATAGAAGAACGTAATCGAAAAGATTTTTAAAAACGGGGGTATCCTCCCCCCCAAGATTGAATTTTAGCAATGACTCGTCCCATTCGCCTGAGTTTGCCTTTTCGAGGGCTTCTATGAAGGCCGGTTCGTGGGATTCTATCAACCGCTCTCTTCCAATCAATCTTGGTTCCTCCACACGCATCCAGGGTTCCTTTAGGAATCCTTCCCTGTTAATCAGGCGGAGTGTGGAACCTGCCCGATCGGGTCGGAACGGATGTCCTTCTCCATAAGAATAATCATTGAATCGCCCCGAATAGACTATGATGCTGTCCTTGGGTCGTTCAATATCCTCTTCGGGGAAACGAAGCATGAAAATACATATCCCCGAATCAAAATGCTTTTCGGCAGTGGACCAGGCCTTGCTCAGCAATGCCATGGTGGGTGCGTTGTCAACTATCACTTCGGCGTAAACCCCTGCGAGACCCCGTGAATATGCTATTTTTTTCAGATAATTGGCAAGAAACGTTCCGATGCCTCTTCCCTGTACCTCCTCGGTGACAACTATATCGAACTCACCCATTCGGTTGGCCCGATTGTACATGTATCGGCCTTCTGCTATTATCCTTGGATTGCTGGGAGGTCCGATCAGTCCTATGATCGCTACATCCTGGCTGTAATCGATATTGGTAATACCCTGCAGGTCCTCGGCGGTTAGCGTTTTCACTGCACCGTGGTATCTCATCCTTATCGTCTCTTCCGATAGGGAATAGAACATACGCTGTATCCTGCGTGCGTCCGAGGGTTTTACCGGCCGGAAAAAAACATTGAGTTCTGTTGAATGACTGTCGGTGGAAATTGGTTCATCGATAGAATATGGTCTCGCTTCCATGGATTGTGTGGGGTCTGAGCCGGACTTGGGTGAATATCTGCCATAGAAAGTATGTCGGAATGAATACTGGTGGGGATAAATGCAACCTGGATTTATAGGGATAAAGAGATCCTTTGATACGTATTGGTACTGTTTCGCTTCCTCTAAAAGCTGTTTTCTAAACTTGGGGTGCGCAATAGAGATCAGTGCTATAGCTCTTTCTCGGATGGATAATCCGCGTAAATAAACCGAACCATACTCAGTAACAACAATATCCACTTTTGCCCGATTGAAATATACTCCCTGACCAGTGCTTTCGGGAACGATCCTGGATTGCTGACCGTCTACATTGGTAGAGTACAAGGCCATGATAACGAGACCGTTCTTTGCGCGGCGGGTACCGTCAATGAAATCAGTACTGCTGGGAAAACTTCGAATGTTCGAAACGCTCTTCGTGTCAACTCTAGCAAGACCGCTAAGTTCCATCTCTTGAATAGTAAAGATCGATACCATATTGTCGTTTTTGGAAATGACAAATGGATTGTTCACGTAGTCGATGGGGTACAGCCTGATATCGGGATTTTCATTCACAGCTTCATAGAGATCATATGATCCCAAGGCGATTGTGGCAACCGTGGTTCCCTTGTTTATCTTTTTCTTCCCGTTGGTAACCGCACCCGACCTTATCAAACGGAGAAGATCGTCCGTAATAATATCGGTGTGAATTCCAAGGTCATTTTTACTATCCAGATATCTCGTTGTAGCCGAACTTATGGGGGTGCGGTCGAAATGTAACGTCATTCCGTCTCTTATTAAATTGGCGATATGTCGTCCGATTGTAAGCGAGATGGGATCCAGTCCAGGGGACGGGACCTCTATAAGGGGAGCATTGCCTTGAACTAGGTAGTCGATATGCTCAACGGAAATGTGGGTATCCCCCAGCGTAACGGGCATGTTCCGGTTAACTTGTGCTATCACCAGTTCGGCGTTCTCAACAGCGGCCTTTGCGATATCCACGGATACACCCAGGCTGCATTTACCCGATGAATCCGGTATGGAAACCTGGATGAGAGCGACATCCAGGCAAATGATCCCATCTGCGATGGCATCGGGAAGCTCGCTCAGATTGATAGGAGTGTAATCCGCTATACCCTCAGCCAACGCCGACTCCAACCCTCGACCAATGAAAAAAGTATTGTATCGAAAACTGTTAACTAGTTCGGGTCGAGCCAATCTCGATTCTCCCTGCGCCATCATGTGAATAAGCCGGATGTCCGCAAACCGAAAGGCCATTTCTTCAAGTGTTTTGGTAAGTAAGAGGGGTTCGGCACTACCCGATCCAATAAATATTGTCTGCCCGTTTCGGATGTGAGAAAGAGCATCTTGAGGTTTCACAACCTTATCAGCCAACCACTCCTGCCACTGTTTTTCGACCATATTATACTCCTTTATTCCCTTTTCAAGTTATGGTTTTTTTATTATAATAAATCATCTCGTATCGATTAAGTCATAGTACAACATAAACCATTGAAATATAAAACCAATCTATTGGGATCTTGGAGAGCGAGAGTTAATTCTCGGCGAATATAATTGTTTCGGATCCCATTATATATCCTCTATGGACTACAATATCAAAACAATTCACCGAATCTTTCCAGAAGATTTTTGATCCTTTCTATACGGTGCTTATGCCTCCAGATCACGATTCCCGTTCCATAGACCTTTCCACCCATTTTCTCGCAGTTTTTTCTCATGATTGAGATTGCACGGTTCCCCCCGGTCCAGTGAAAGGGCAGGGCCTTGGTGACAAAACAGGCTACTTTCTTTCCCTTCAATGACGAAATATACTCAAGATAACTTTTCATTACCCCCGACAGCGAAAATGCCTCTACCGGGGCGGCGAAAACCAGGGCCTTATAATTCCCGAGTTCGGGAAGTGATTCGAATATTTTTCCTTAGTTTCATGTCTACGGAATGCGTGTTACCGGTCTGGGAATAAACGATAATTCCGATATTCAGAATAATCACCTTCTTCCAATGATGCTGAAAAAAAATATTCGGGAACCTGTCCTAAGTTTCCTCAGTAGTCAACGTTTGTTGGATGATAAAGTATAATACACCTGAGAATATTCGGATTCCAGCGTCAGAATTCATTCAACCTTGGATTCTAAATACTCTCGAAATACCGTTTTAGACCTTGATCTCAAGATTGCTCTTGTATTGGTTGAAGAAATGCGTGATATGATCCTCACTGAATGTAGGTCTTGGGGATTGGTCTTTTATCAAATAAGTCCACGACGTGTAATAGTTCTCGATATCCAGGGGGCTTTGAGGAATGTCGGGCTTCTTTTTAAATATTTTAAGCTCGGTATTAAAATCCTGAATGTTATAAAGCTCTTTACCATCTATATCCGTGATTTTCCAATGGTAACTATCTATCTTCTTGATCTTCGCATCATTGGGTAGGCCTTTTATTCCGTTATTGGTGAAAAGTGTTTTGAGGGCAAGGTTAACGTCATCATCATCTTTCAGGTATGATTTATCGCGAATGTCCTTTATCGAGAATTGATATTCACTTCTCTCTCCGCCGGGATCTTCCCAGTCCGAATATCGGTTCGCATCCCTTTTCAGAAACAGATTGTTCACAGGATCCACGCAGGGTTCCTCCAATTTTCCATCCTTCATGGGAACAAGCATCTTTGCCCAACCGTGTCCTTCCCACCTGTCATCCGGATTTGCCCCGAACTCATTGTAAAGTGCACCGGCTTCGAGCCATGCAGGGATTCCCACTGCACGGGCCAGCGAAATGAATAAGATCGCCTGATCGTCACAATCCCCGTAACCGTCATTGAGAGTGACGTTTGCTGGTTTTGGTTTGCCGAAGTACCGTGCCTGATCGTCTGCCATTTGGTCTTGAGTAGGATATGCGAAACCACCGCCTTCCCACCCGTATGTTATATTATTGAACACGCCGCCGTTGTCGATGAAATCGTATATCTTGAATGCCATCATGTAGACGTTTTTCTCATTTCCTACCAGATGATGGGCCAATGAATTCAAGGTAGGATTGTTGGGTGCTATCCTATAATCCGGCACTATACCATCTCCATCAATGTCACGGTAAGGTAAAGGGCGGGTTTTGGCGCTATCGTCATAAACCTCCCATCGGTCCATCGTATAATTGTCTTTCATTCCGTTTGTGATTAACACATCTTTCGATTCACGCGTCCAATTACGGCCCAAATAATCATCGACGGTCCCCGTATTCTTCGTATTAATATTCCAATCCGCAGTATAGCCCCGCAGGTGATAGGTTACGCTAATCGAGACAGTTTGTTCCCCCGAAATTGTCCCTTTCCAGTATACCAGATCGGAGGTTTGTTCAAGCTTCCCTTGTATATGAGAGTTCGAACTTTCGAACTTGATGACCTTTTGTATCTCGTAATCATTGATCTTGCTGTTTTTTGGAACTGTCATTGTAAGGGTGTAATCCAATTCACCACCGCTGGATTTAAGGGTAAGAATTCGCTCAACCATAAACTCAGAGAACTCGGGGTCCTCTTGATAATATTCAAGGCCGGCTGTGAGATATTCCATCAAACTCTCCCGGTAGGGTTTCCAGCTGGGAAGTACCATAACTAGAATGAGCAAGACCAAAACCGTCAGGGCTATGCCTTTTGTTAAAAGGTTCGAGATCGTAGAACCCCAGTTCCTTTTTCGACGAATTTTCTTCGGTTTCTCTTTTGGTGGAGGTGTATCGAAGGGTGGTCTCACGTCATAGTCCCGCATGCATATCAGTATGCGTATCACATTATTTTTATCTTTTGTACTAATATACTCGTTTCAGGGGGTTGCTCGAAACGATTGTAAAATGTAAATTATATTGTTATAGGGAAAGATATTTTTGATCTTTTATGGCGTCTTTTGTTACCTGTTAAAATATAATATTCAGCTTTATAACAAATATTTCAATATCTCTTTAAGGTCCTTTTTATATACTACAAAATCTGCATTTTTCACAACATATGTACCTTCCGGATTGAAGGCTATTGACAAACCGGAATGAATGAACATATTAACGTCAATACGTGAGTCCCCTATTGCAGCGCACTCTCCTGGTAAAACACCCAATCGTTCTTGCAAATTGATCAGGGCAGTTGCCTTGTCATTCAATTTCACGTTAACGATTCCCTCTCCGGTGAGATATCCTTCCCCATCCACCTCAAGTGAGTTGGATAGGGCTAGATCGAATCCGAATCTCTTTACGAGATTTTGTGACAGCATATCCAGTCCACCGCTTATAATTACACATTTTATTCCTTTATCCTTCAGCGCAGATATAGTATCCCCAACTCCTTCCATGATCGGGATGGAATTCAAAATTTTTTTTATCATTGATATGTGGATTTTGTCCTGTTTTCCAAACCACAGGTCGACGTCCCGCCGGATGAACTCATGATCATCGATGTCACCGGAAATATAACTGGCGAGGGAATGGTCGTTACAGGTACCGAAATGGTCGTGTACCCATACCCAGGATGAAAAATAATCAACTAGAACGCCGTCCATATCGAAGACTACGAGCCTGATATCATCACTACCGCCCATAATAAACCACGCAAAAAATATCTGTTGAATAAGAATTTAGCGAAATCAAAAAACCAGGCACGACCGGAGTGGACATCCTGGTCTGACATCAATGACCCGTTATCAAGCTCGTCCCCGCTACCTCAAGAGCGTTAAGAGTCCACGGTAAGGCTGCTCCCTTCCGGGCCTCACCCGGTACCCATGGTGAATGAAACGGGAATTGCCCTCCGGCAACACCGAAACAACCTTTAACCACATGAGACGAGAACTCATCGCAATCCTACGGATTAATATCCTACTGGTTGTGCCGCCTCCGGACATTCGGTCTCCGCTTAGAACGATTTCGGTATGTCCGAGAACATATAGGGGACGTTCAACCCCCCGACCTAGCCTGGCAAGCCCCGCCAATCTCTTTTTAGATAATAATACTTTTCTTCGGAATTATCATGATTTCTCAACTTTGGGTCCGGTATGGATCAACAAAAAAAATAAAGCAGACTGCATAGTCCAATAATAGGGGAAATAATATAATTCACTATAAAAGAGATAGAAAAAAGCCCGTACCGTAAGGGACGGGCGTTGTTGAAAAAAATTATTTCAGTGATTCTCCACAGAACGGGCACATGGCAAAATCGGGTTCCACTGTCTTTCCGCAGTTCCAGCACGCACTTCCGGGTGGTGGTGGCGTGTTTGCATCCACATGCATCTTTGTCGATACTCCTCCTCCGCCCTGTACAAGGGTTTGGGGTCCCTGCTGTTTTGAGGCTTCCATGAGGTGTGCCGCTTCCTTGTTCATGTTTATCTGGTGTTCGCGCTCCCTATCCTCGGCGGCCTTGTATGTATCGAGATTGTGCCTCTGGGCCTCGGCTGTGGACAGGTCCTTTACCTTGGAACCTTCCCGATCGAGAGCTTTTTGCATGGTCATCTGCCTCATCATCTCCTGAAGCGAACCCGAATCAGCTGCTCCGGATGAGATGGCCTGTTGCATGATTGACTGCATTGCCCCGGTTTGCATACCCATCTGCGCATTCTGGTGGTCCATAGCCTGCTGTTGCCTTGCCATCTTCATTGCGTTGAGCTGCTGTTTTGCTCCCATTGCCTGTTCGAGTTCCCGTGCGTCCTGCTCGGCCTCAAGTTCGGCTACAGACTTTTTCCTTCGAAGTTGTTCATCGAAGATGTCCTTACTTTTGTCTATCTTGTGCTCATGCTTCATCTTGTCCCGCTCGATGGAAGCATCCATGTGTGTGGTCTTCAGTGATTCCTTGCCGGAAACTTCACCCCGCCGCAGGTCCCACTTGTCCTGGCGCAGTTTCTCCACCTTGTCGTGTTTCCTCTGCTGTTTGGCTGCCCAGGCATCATGGTCGATCTCGTGCTTTGATGTCTTAAGATCGGCCTTCGTCCGGTGTTCCTCCACCGCGTCGTGCATGGTCTTCTTCCAGTTTGTGAACATCTTCACAACAGACATGCCCCACATGGCGAAGGTCTTCCGCATCTCGATCATGGCTGCGGTTTCCATGTCCTTTATTATATCGACGTTGCCGTGGAACTCTTCTTTGCTGTACTTTGCTATCCGGTTCTTGAAGACCATTGATACTATCTCGTCGTAGATCTTCTGCTGAAGCGACTTTTTCGTTAAAAGGCTCTTTGCCCTCATCAGCGTGAGAACCTGGGTGGCATTCTCGGAGGACAGTGTGAACCTTAAAGTGCATTTGCCCTTTATTGGCATATGATCCTTTGTCGACGCTATAACCGGAAAGATCAACTCTATGGGTGCAATGTCCATGAATAGAATCTTGTATTTCTTCCTGTCAAGTATGCCGAATAACTTCTTGATACGTGTCTGCGTGATTACATCTTCAACCTTGCCATCGGTAACTATCACCGCGCATTCGTTGGGCTCGATAGTCATATCCTTTAGCATGTCCTTCTTGAAAATGAACTTACGTTCTTTCTCCTCGCCTTTTGCAATTATTCTGGCAACTATCTGATCTGGGGGTATCGGAGCACCTTTGATCACTTTCCAGTGCCATTTCTTATATGCTTCTGACATCTTTAAACCTCCATTATATTTTCTTGATATATTCGATCCTGTTCGTGAACTCGTTCCTGGCTGTGGTTATGTACTGTTTGATCTTTCTTAGCTCTTTTACGGTTGAAAGGGAACTATCCTTACCGAGATACTTGGTCTGGACCCTTGCTGCGGCTTTGACCAGCTGGTTCATCAGGTCAATGATGGATGCGTCGAATTTTGTTAACTGCTTTATCATACCACCGCTGATGGATCTCTGAGCCGAGAAAAAGGAATATTTGTGACCGCTCTCTGCCAGGTCAACTTCGTCGGAAAAAACGTCTAGTTGGTCCTGAGCTTTTCGAACTTCCTGCTGGGTCTTCGTATCTCCATCGTTGTAGGCATCCTCGAGGATATCAGTCAAGACCTCTCGGGACTTGTCGATCTCCTCCAATACCCTTCTGCGAATCGCGAGGTCATCTTCCTTTCTCCTCGATCCCTTGTAACCCGAATATGAACTAATAGTCCGCTGGACCTGGAGGAAGTGCTCTTTCTTCTCGATGACCTTGACCCGTGTTGGCATTATCGGACGTTGGCCGTCTTCATTCTTCTTTTTTTTGCTTCCAAACAGCATAAAAACCACCTTTATCTCCTCATTAAACACGATTGTCCTTTAATTAATTTTCCCTTAATATCCAAATTCACCATGGTAGGGACGTCGAATAGAACGGACTGAAAGAAAATGAAAATAAACAATCCGAATGTCTATATTTTGGATACCAGGTCATATAGAGTTTTCAGTGGGTCCTTTGATTTGACTACGCCGGATGCCAGAAGCACACCGCAGGTCCCAAGCTCCACAGCCATAGCTACATCTTCTCCATTTTTCACTCCGGCACCCGTAAGAACTCGGACCTCAGGGGCGATCTTTCGTATGGAATCGACTGTCC
>JASLWR010000032.1 GCA_030740765.1 Thermoplasmatota archaeon | reverse complement strand
CGGCGCCACAATTCATCCAGAGCCTAAAGGCACTGGCGTTCTTGTGGCTATTTTTAAGTAAAATCAAGGATAAATCCTTGCTTATGAACATTTTAGAGGGTATCAGTTCTACAAGATTCCATATCGAGCCATGGCTTTTTCAATACGTCATGGATTCTGAAAAGAAAAATATATTGAAGTAGTTATTTCGGAAACGGTATATAAGAAAAGAATCCTCTCAATCAATAACTCTGCACTTGGTGTTGAACTGATGCCCACCCCAATGCTCGGACCTAGCGGTCTCGCATAAACGAGTTCTCGGCATCCGGCCTTACGGCCTCCGCCAATCGTGACAACACGAGAATCCCGCCACCCACGTAACTTCGCCAACCCGCAAGTCGTTATGCGAAATCAATATCAAAATTGATGTTTGTTATTAATCTAGTGAGGGAAATATTTACTTCATAAAGGAGGGCCGAAATATAAGTTATAAACATTTATTTTCTGAAAGAAAATCAAAAATATCAAATATTTAATGTTCATATCTCTTGCTAATTATGAGTCAAGTAAAAGTATAGTGGAGATGTAAAATGATCCTAAGAAAAATTCTACTCATAATTCTCATTTCCTTTATTTTGCTACCAGTATTTGCAACAAATACATCGGGTTTTACGAAAGAGATTGACAAAGAATTTTCATCGATGAATACTATCAAATCTTCTAGACAGAATATGTATTATATTGATGCTAGAGACGGAGAAAATATAGAATGGTCAGTTGAAGTAATTGGACAGGGGACAATACAAATTTTTCTTGTAAAAGGTCATTGTAATAATTTTTCATGGCTTGATAGTGAATATTTTGTTTTACATTCAGAAACAGAAGATGTTAAAGAATATTCAGATAAGATTTCTGCAGGATCTATATATGGAAATAACTTTACAATTTTGGTTTTAACGAATGAGCCAAGCGATGTGGATTATAACATCAGAATAAGTGTTTATGAACCTTCGATGGGGGAAAAAATATTTGACACAATATTCGGGATGATCGTTATATTTTTCTTTATTGGTGGGGGGAGTGTGATATTCGCAATTTTCAAGAAAAAGAGGAAAAAGAAGAAACTTGAACAAGAAGCAATGTACAAAGCTTGGGGGCAAAGCGACTCAAATAATATAGAACCCAACCACGCGGAATCTATTCCAGATAAATGCCCATTTTGTAAAAAATCTCTATTTTACAATAATTTGACTTTGAAATCGGAATGTTCATATTGTGGAAAATATAAATCTTGATCGAGCGATAATTGCATACATTTTAAAAGTACAATCCCATCATTAAGATATCATTCAATAATGTTTTTATATCTACAGAATAATTCCTCGATAGAGAAACATGGATTCACCGATTGAACAATCCGATTCGTTCGTGGACTTTCTGCCGCCACCACCACCCGAACCCGCACCGGATAACATTCGGAACCTTCTTCCTGATTATCGAATCGACCATCTACTTGGTTCTGGTGGCTTCGCAGACGTTTATTATGGTAATGATGAAGATGGAAAGGCGTTTGCTCTGAAGATCCCAAAAATTGATGGTAATCTGGCAAGTAAAGATCCAAAGGTAATGAATCGTTTCAAATCCGAGGCTGAGCTATGGATGAGATTGGATCATCGTAATATTGTTAAGCTCCACAGCATAAAAACGGAACCCTTACCCCACATGGCGATGGAATTAATGGCGGGGGGCAGTCTTAAGCAATTAATGAAAAAGCATAAACTGACGATCGGAGAAACCGTCCAAATAATGGTACAGGTTCTGGAAGGCCTTTCCTATGCTCATAAGATGGCTTCTGTTCATCGTGATATGAAACCGGAGAACATTCTTTTTAGTACCAGAGGGGTGGCAAAGATCACTGATTGGGGGATTGGAAAATTCATGGCGTCGGAATCAGTAACCGGATCCCAGGATTTCAAGGGGACGCTTTCCCACAGTGCACCGGAACAATTCAACAAACGTGAATACGGAAATGTGGATTGGCAGACGGATATCTTCCAGATCGGCGTGATGTTTTACAAGATGGTAACTGGAAAAAATCCATTTAAAGGAGAGGACATCGCAGATTGCATGGGGAAGGTTCTGATGGATCAACCCGAACAACCAAGTTCACTTAATTCCGAAGTACCAAAGGAACTGGACGAAGTGATCATGGGAGCCTTAAAAAAACGAAAAGAAGATCGATGGGGTACAGATGTGATGTTGTACAAGTTAAAGGAGATAAGTGAAAAGAAAATAATCAGTTTTCCTGATCAGCGGTCCGATCCGGACCTGAAAACCTTACACCAATCTCCGGAAATTACTCAGAGCATTTTACAGAGTTCCGATTCTGATTCAAAAACGTTACATGAAGCGGTTCAGGTTACTCATGGCATTTTACAAAGTACCGATTCCAACTTAAAAACTTTAGATAAATCTCCTGAAATTACTCCGAACATCGTACAAGATTCCGATCCATCAACACCGCAAGAGCAAAACATTAGTGCAGAAAATACTACGAATGTTTCATCGACATCTCCTAATACGCCTCCAAAAATCTATAGTCTGGCACTTATCACTTTTATTTTATCAATTGTGGGGGTAATTGCGGTTTCAATTTTTGTGTTCTTTAGTATAATACCACGCCCAGTAAGCATTGCTGGAATTGTGATCTTTGGTATATTATTCGGTATTGCAGGGATGTACTTTAACGCTATTTCCATGCGTAAGATCGATAACGAACCCCTTCAATATAAAGGAAGACAGATGGCGATAGTTGGTATAATCATAGGTATAATCCTTCTTATCGGTGGAATACTGGGTGTAATCTATAGAGGAATTATTTAAGGCAATATTCGAAACATTGTCTAACACTATTCTTGAATTGATGCCATCGATTTTTTTTCAGATATCATTACTCTGAAAAAAGACTGATAATATTTGAATTTCCATTATAGATTACATTATTTCAATGTAATACACTTATATACAAATAATACAATGTAATAAATGGGTGAAAAGATGGGTACTTCCGTTTGTATACGTTTACCTGATGATACGGCCAGGGAATTAGACAACATAGCTAATACAGTAGATCGAACAAGATCCTACCTGATAAAGAAGGCGATTGATACATATTTACACGAGTATGCAGATTACATGATAGCCTTCGAACGCTTACATGATAAGGATGATGAAATTATTTCTGGGAAGGAAATGAGGGAGCGACTTGGCCTCTAAAGTGGATTACAAAGCATCGGTTTCAAGAGATCTGAAAAAAATCGATAAGTCGCAGATAGCAAGGTTATTGGATAAATTAGAGGAAGCTCTATCCGAGGATCCAAATGCGGGGAGTCCCTTAAAAGGTCAATACCGAGGTTTATTCAAATATCGTGATGGTGATTATCGAGTAATTTATGCAAAAACAAATATGGGAGTTTTAGTTTTAATAATTAGACATAGAGGAAAAGTTTATTGATTTATAGATATAAGATTTTTTAGTTATACGAATGTAATCCAAACGACAGGAAAAGTGTGATTTGCCTTACAGAAATCCACAGAGCCGCTCTCAATCGTTTTTCGGGACCTTTTCCCAGTCAGCGAGAAACCTCTCTATGCCAATATCGGTCAGTGGATGATGGAGAAGCTTATCGATAATGGCCGGCGGGACGGTGGCGATGTGAGCGCCCAGGAGAGCGGCCTCCAATACGTGAACCGGATGCCTTACCGATGCCACTATCACCTCTGTATCAAAATCGTAGTTATCATATATCTCAAGTATCTCTTCCACCAACTCCATTCCGGTCTTGCTGTAATCGTCAAGCCGCCCGATGAACGGTGACACATATGTGGCCCCCGCTTTTGCAGCCAGCAGAGCCTGGGTTGCCGTGAAAACCAGCGTGACGTTGGTCTTTATTGCGAGACCCTTGCATATCTTCGTGGCCTTCAGTCCCTCTCCGGTCATTGGGATCTTTATCACTATGTTCAGGTGTATTTTCGAGAGTTCCTTTGCCTCCTCCACCATACCCTCGGCATCTTCTGAGATAACCTCCGCGCTTATGGGGCCGTCCACGATCTCGCAGATCTCTTCCACGACCTCGATAAAATCACGTCCTTCTTTTGCTATTAGCGAAGGATTGGTGGTAACCCCGTCCACTATCCCTAGGTCGTTCGCTTTCTTTATTGCTTCGATGTTCGCAGTGTCGATGAATATTTTCATGATTAAACGCCTCTTATTGAATGTAACTTTAAAAATCCTATTTTCTCGCATGCACCCTTTTTGCGCAATTTATGATGTTCTCCGTAGTAAGACCGTATTTCGCTAGAAGTTCACGGCATCCGCCACTCTGTCCGAACACGTCAGGAATGCCGATCTTGCACATGGGGACCGGGTCCCAGGCCACCAGCACCTCCGCCACCGCAGAGCTCAAGCCACCGATCATACTGTGCTCTTCTACAGTAACTATCGCACCGGTGTCCCTGGCCGCCTTTATTATGGCGGCTTCGTCAAGAGGCTTTATGGTGCTCATGTTTATTACCCTCGCTTGTAAACCCTCTTTCGCGAGAGATTCAGCGGCATCCAACGCTCGGGCCACCATCTGACCCATGGCGATTATAGTCAGGTCATTACCGTCCCTGACCTTTCGGGCCTTCCCTATCTTGAATTTCATGTTTTCGTCGAAAATGACCGGAACTGGCGCTCTGCCCATTCTCAGGTAAACGGGACCATTAAACTGCGCGATGGCCTCTACGGCCTTTGCGGTTTCCCAGTAATCCGCAGGTACTATCACCGTCATGTTGGGAAGCAATCTCATCAAACCGACATCCTCATTCATCTGGTGTGAAGCCCCATCACCTCCAACGGTAATACCAGCATGGGTAGCCACTATTTTGACATTGAAACCTGGATATACTATGGACTGACGTATCTGGTCATATACCCTACCGGTTGCGAACATTGCAAAGGTTGAGACAATAGCGATCTTTCCCGTAGCAGCAAATCCTGCTGCAGCGCTCATCATGTTCTGTTCCGCCACTCCGAAGTTGAAGAAACGATGTGGATATTCCTTTCCGAACCATCCTGTCCTCGTGGAACCGGACAGGTCCGCATCGAGAACGACGATGTCCTCCATTTCACCGCCAAGGCGAAGCAGTGTTTTGCCGTAGGCTTCCCTGCAGTGCCGGGATTCCCATTCAGTCACAGGGTTCACCCCCCATACATTCCTTTATACCAAGTTCCAGCTCATCATTACTGGGCGGATTTCCATGAAAACTGAGTGAATTTTCCATGAAGGATACGCCTTTCCCTTTTGTGGTATTGGCGATTATCATTGTTGGCTTTCCCCTTGTGGTGTCACCTTCCTCGATTGCTCCAATGATCTGGGAGAAATCATGTCCGTCTATGGTCAGCACATTCCAGCCAAAGGCCTCGAACTTGTCAACCAGGGGTTCGAGGTTCATGATCTCACTGGTACTGCCGTCTATCTGAAGCCCGTTCCGATCCACGAAGGCAGTGATATTTTCCAGCTTGTAATGGCTTGCAGCCATTGCGGCTTCCCATACCTGTCCTGAATCGCATTCCCCATCGCCAAGCATAACGAATATTCGATGTTCCTTCTTATCGAGCTTGGCCGCCAATGCCATCCCGAGACCCACCGAGAGGCCCTGGCCCAGAGATCCCGTGGACATCTCCACACCCGGTGTCTTTCTCATGCAGGGATGGCCCTGGAGACGGGAATCCAGCTTTCTCAGCGTCATAAGCTCCTCCGGTGGAAAATATCCCGAAAGAGCAAGACATGAATACAGGGCCGGGGCGGCATGTCCCTTGCTGAGGACGAAACGATCCCGATCGATCCATTTCGGGTCATCCGATGAGTGTCTCAATCGGTGGAAAAAGAGTGTGACCAGTATATCCGTGGCCGACATGGAACCCCCGGGATGGCCGGACCCAGCTGCATTCGTCGATCTCATCACCCATACTCGGACCTGGCTAGCCAGACCCTCAAGTTTCTCTATCAGTTCACTATGTTCGCCTGTCAATTCATCATCCCTCGATAATCATATTTCTTTCACGAAGAAAAATTTTGGGAGAATCCGGGAACACACTCCATTAACACCAAAAAAAGTACAGAATCCGAGTTTCATACTGGACACCAGGTTCTCAAAGCCATACCTTCCCGTTCTCATGTTACTAGCTCTAAAAGAATCTTAATATAGAATCGATGGATTCACTTTATGGTAAATAAATATTTAGACGGGATTTCATTTTTCTATTAATGAATCGGAATCGGCGTCACGGGCTCCCACTTCGTTCCGCAATACCCTTTGGGCATTGCTGAGCCTTCGATTTCCTTTGCAAACATACTGGCTCCCATTTCATTCCGCTGCCCGCTACGCTCCGCAGACCCTTGCAGGCTCTGCTGCACCCAAGCCAGGTATGGCTTCGGGTGACCCCTTCGGGCACCCACTTTGTTCCGCAATACCCTTCGGGCATTGCTGTGCCCGACATATAATCAAGATTATATTAGGGGTGCGAAGCAATCACTATTGCGAGCGTTAGCAGAACTCGTTCTGCGGTATCGGAGAAACTTCTGTTTCTCCATCACCTGTAGAAAACCACAGGTTTTCGAAGGTGTAGCAGAGCCCATGGGGGTCTGCGGAGCACAGCGGACACCCTCGGCTAGTGAGCCTACGGGCTCAATTGAGCCATCGATTTCCTCCGGAGATCTACTGGCCCTCGATTCCGCGCACATTGTCAAGCTGCAATTTTCGACTTTTGTCGAAACTTGACCGCACCCCGTTTGCGGGGAAACGGTTTGCAGGGTAACGTCCCTGCAAATACAGTGGCGCCTACCGGTGTCACAGTACCCTGCAAATACAGTGATACCTACTGATGTCACAGTACCCCGCAAATACAGATTTATGTCATACATCAGGAGCGGGCAAGTCAGATGAGCACGCAGGGGTCATCGAGATTTGCACCATTGACAACATACCCTGGAATGATTAATTATTTAGGGGATTCATTCATTGACTTCAACCCAAGGAACAAGCGCACTGCCCTTGGGCATGACCAGGACCTTTGCACCCCGCCCTTTTATAGATAAAGCCAGATCCAGTGCTTCCTGTATCGTTGAGACCGGTTTCATATGAAGTTCTCTTACGACGGAATCCGCAAGAGTAGTAACCAGGAGGACAAGATACCTCTGTATGGCCTCTACGAATTTGGCTGTTTTCTGATACCCCAGCACGTACTTTCGTTCGATCAGATCTAGAATCCCTTGGAGATCGTCAGAGGACGATAGGAGGTCTGAAAAAGTTGTGTTACCGATGCCCTTTCTAGTAGCACTTGCGAAGATGAGTATTCCGCCTTTTTTCAGTGCCAATTTGGCATTTTCCATGGTCTTCTGTGATTGGTAAAGGCTGATGTCCATTGGATATTCAGCAACCGTTATCACTATATCAGCCTTCTCTTGGATCTCCTTGACGAAATATTTTCTACACAATGGGATCGCCGCCTCGAAGGACGAGCCGAGACTGCCACCGAATGCCCCTGCGATATTTCCAATGCAGTCAAGAACAAGCTGTATCGAATAAATGTTCTTATGTGCTAAATATTCACACGCTTCCACCATATCCAGATGGACCGGGTTGCCATCTAGGTTTAGGAGAGAAGCTTTTTCCCTTAGCGAAAACGAATGGTTGTCTTCGATGGTCCGATATACGGCATGTCCTGGTAAAAAGGCTTTTCTGCCTCCAGTGTATCCTGCAAAATAATGAGGTTCCACTGAACCGATCACAAGAATATTGGAAGCATTACATACTACACTGTCAAAGTGAACGGGGGTTCCCCTTGATGTGTTCCCGAGATAGATGTGAGCCTCTTCATCCGCGGCATCATGGATATGCAGGCAACTGCGCAATTCCGAATAGCTTTTTCCCAGAAGCGAGACAATTTCATCTTCGGATGGGGCCTTGTGACTCCCGGTGGCTATGGAGACAGTTACGTTTTTCACGGTACTCAGTATCGGTAATAAGGCTTCGAGGACTATATACGACGGGGTAGGACGGTTTGCATCATTAATTATAACAAAAACTTCATCCTGTCCACGTACTTTCTCGATAAAGGTTTCGAGATTAGTATCCGGGTTGGTTTCCGTCATCTCTCCGAGAATTTTCGCCGCTGTAAAAGGATTCGGAGCACAATCGGGCTCCACGACTCCGATAAGATTTCCATCAGGGATCTCTACAACCATTGTCTTCTTTCCGAACTCAATATCAAACCTCATTGTGAACAACTTCTTGGATTATCGGTATTATCGAATATAAATATCGTGGTCTGTAGAACCGATCATATGTCGGAAAAATGGAAGTTGTTTTTATAAAGGATGGCCCGTATTAGAATAATACTTTTTTGAATGGTGGAAAAATGGGTTCAGATAACAGCAGTGAACAAGACGGGAAACGCATGGGATTGGCGGTCCTGATCATCACGATTTTACTGGTTCTCGCCCTAATCATTTCACTGTCCTCGGTGGTTTACTATTTTTTCCTCGTTAGCTCGGCTTCCGACCTTTCGGGAGAAGCGATACTCAAAGGAACTTATTTCAACAGTAACGACCGAACCGTCGAAGGTGTGCTGGTTCGGGTGGAAGGGACTGACATCTCAGCCTATACTGATGAAAAGGGAGATTACGAACTTGCAGGCGTTCCCGCAGGTGAGCAAACCATCGTCTTCGAAAGAGGGGGTTATCCAACCATACGGGTCACCCAGCTTGTAATACCGGAAGAAAAACTTAAAAGATACGAAGTGAAGAACAACTACCTTGACATACCGGACAATATCGTGGGTGGAGTTCTGGTTGACAAACCCATCCACAGCTATCGCGTGGAAGAAAATATATTGGCTAAGGCCAGCCTGACAGCAAAATTCGCGGAGAATGTTACATTGAAGAACGCAACCGTAAGTGTGTACAACACCACGGAGATCACTCAAGTTAGTGAAGATGGTGAATTCAATATGAGCGGGCTCGCACCGGGGCTCCTGCTTCTGAATGTTACCGTTACAGATGAAACTTCACATGCGGTAGTATTCCTTAGAGAGGGGAAAAACAATGTCACTTTCGAGAGAGATATTGACATATTCGTGGACCGTTCACTCTTCCCTTTGACCGCGAATGAAGAACTCCCAACGAAAGACATCGGATTGTCAGTTCTGGATATCAATGACCAAACGGCTCCGGGAGCTACTCTTTTCATTCGACCCTTGGCATATAATCCAGTGAACAGGACGATTCTGGAAGGTATCCCACCCTTTAAGGACGCACTGGGCTCGAGCATCATTCAATATTCGGGGAATGAAAAATTATCTCTGATCAACGGGCATGTATACCAAATTGAAATCGCCACACCTGGATATGAAAGCGTTTACCTTATCAATATGACCTACAACGGGACCGAGCCCTTAATGGCCGTTTCCGACACTACAATTTCCCCATTAAATTATCATTACTCCCTCGCCGGTTTCAAGATCGTTATTGTATTCCAGATAATTATGTCCTTACTAATTGGATTCGGCCTTAAGGCAGCTATTTCCAGGGGGAAATTTGGGCGTGTAATGACAGGATGCATTGCGGCCTTCATCTCCAGCGCCTCAGTGCCACTTGCGCTCCTTATTATGCCAGTAGCTCACAATTGGATCCTTGGTATAGCGGCTTTCGTGCTTCTCCTGATCAATAAAAATAAGTTTTCCAAATAATATTTTGATCGTGAGGAAATCCAGTGTCACAAAATACCACGGGTGGATCAGCACGGTTTGAGAGTACTCCAACCAAGATCATTTTTTTTGTTGTAATTTTTTTCATAATCACAGCGATCTATGTTGGTTTCCATCTATTTATTGCATGGATATTTACCATAACATTTTCCCTATCTTCCAACCACTCCAATGGGGTATACATCATTTCGGTTGTTGTAGGGCTATTCACCATAATCGGCCAGATAATATCACATTTCTACCATAAGCGCCCCATCCTTCCAATTACTCTTATATCATCCATACTCATTGGTGTGACCCTATATGCTTTTCTGTCTTCCATCGCCGTGGCGATTATCATGATACCGTCTAAAATTACTGGCGTATGGGAGGATTGGACTTTTCTTCCCACAGTCGTTCGCGGAACGTATTTTGGAGGAATCCTGATACCTGTGCTTGCGGGTCTTGTGAATGCCCGTTTATTAAGAGTTAAAAAATTGGAAATCCCATTGCCCAACCTCCGCAATAAACCGGTCAAATCGGCTTTTATCAGCGATCTCCATCTGGGATTGCTGGTGGGTCGACGTAGGCTTGAGAGGATTCTTACGATACTGAAGTCAGAAAAACCGGATATTATTTTTATAGGCGGCGACCTGT
Organism: Thermoplasmatota archaeon; assembly: GCA_030740765.1. Taxonomy (GTDB): domain Archaea; phylum Thermoplasmatota; class Penumbrarchaeia; order JASLWR01; family JASLWR01; genus JASLWR01. The sequence continues at coordinate 22,490 of JASLWR010000032.1, read as the reverse complement.
TCGATACCAATCCCAAAAACATTAAACATCTTACGGAAATATTAGCAATAATCCCCCGTATCGCCCCCACATACGCTGTAACCGGTAATCACGAATTTATAAACGGGATCGATGATTGCGTGAACTGCATGGAAAAGGTTGGTATTACTGTAATTCGAAACAAGACCGTGACGGATAAAAATACCGAAATACAAATGATCGGTGTTGATGACTCCTCGGGGCAATCGCCTTACACTCAAACAGAGTACTCCCTTGAGAAACTGTTTTCAGACCTCAACCCTGTTAAACCCATTATCTTTCTCAATCATTCGCCCCTGGATTTTAGAAAGGTCACAGAAATGGGCATCGGTCTCGAATTGAGCGGTCATACTCACGGTGGACAACTCTGGCCATTCGGTTACATTACAAAATTGATATACAAGGACGGGGATAGAGGGTTGATCACGAGAAGGAAATCACATCTTTACGTAAGCTTGGGTGGAGGCACATGGGGTCCGCCCATGAGATTGGGAACAGTACCGGAGATATCGATCCTGAATTTGATCCCGGGGAAGAAAAAAAAGTGAATTGAAGCGATGACCATGTTAACCATAGTATGGATGATGATGAAAGAAGAATTGCGTTTCCATACCAATTTCGCCTCCAAAGTGAGCTTCTTCCTATTTCCCATAGCTGCCATACTGGGGGGCGCCGTGGCTCCAATGGGGTTACAGAATATAAGTTCCGATATCTCGTACACACAACTGACACTCTACATCCACATGGGTATCTTTTTCTACGGATTCTCTGTAGCGAGCATCACATTTTTCGGAAGAGAATATATCGAAAGACAGTTCGGTCATGTCAATTTTCTCCTGTCCACTCCGAAGAATCTGCCATGGAGTTTTAAAAAGGCTTACGCAGCCTATTTCATCCACGATATAGGTTTCTACCTGGGAATAACCTTATTACCACTCACCATTGGCGGTCTCATATCCTCCTTCTTTATCGATGTGCATTACAGCTATGTCTTGTTCTTCGCTCTTGCGCTATTTCTATCTTTCAACCTCGGAATGGCCCTTTCATTTTTCTCCTCAGCCGTATACTCCCGCGGAAGAAACGCATTTGCCATCTATTTTGTGTTATTACTGGGAACTATGATCACAAATCTCTATTTCTTTGGGGAGGAACCAACTTACCTGATCCCTTCTCACAGCTTTCTTCTTCACGGCTCATTATTGCATCTTGGCCTCACAGTCGGCTATATTCTCGTCCTGTTCGGAATAGCACTTCTTTTTATACAGGAACATCTCGAAGTCAGAAATCGTGCATTTACCACCGAACTGAGTTCTTTGATCCGGACATTTCGTAAGGTTGGACGATATTCTATATTTCTCGCTAAAGAATGGTTGGATATTAAAAGGTCCAGAACCATATCAAAGATGCTCTTTTCCACGGTGATGCCAATGATCGTCATAACCGGACTGTCATGGTTCATAGAAAGAGGATTTAGCATCTCTCTGGGTTTCAATATTATTTTTTACTCCGCAATGATAGGTTACTTCCAGGTCATCACCTACAGTTGGCTTAATAATACAGATACCGTGGATTACTACGATTCACTTCCTGTGACGGTCTCCCAGGTTATAAAGACAAAGATACTGGTTTGTGTATCCATTGCTTCGTGCATTTCCATTCTTTTCGTGATACTAATGGCCATTTTACTGGGTCAGGCTCTGCTGCTGTTGCTCGCCATTCCTGTGATGATGGTGAATATTTTTTATATCGTTACTGTTACGGCGTTTTTAACAGGTCTTCGGACGAATTCAGCCTTGTTCGACGTCAAGATACTCTCCAAGTTCAGCGCGTTCTCCATGATCCCGCTCCTATTCATTATGGTGCAATCCAGACTCATCTCGGATCACATGCTTATCACAACGGTAACCATCGTGGGGATGTGCATCATAATGATAGGTGTGATTATTCTCCTGTACAGGGGAATTGAGAGGAAGTGGTCTGGAGTAGGGTTCATTTTATAACGATATATTGATAGTTTTAAATAAGGAGATACCTTTAACCGGCACCAATCTAGAGATTCCGATAATTCTTTCATACTACTGTATCCTAGATTTTATCGTTAGATACAGGTGCGGCAGAGTCAATTTCATCGGAATATCAGATCTTAAAGGCGGTGGTTCCATTTGGTAAATAAACGCCAAGCACGGAAATTCCCTGAAAAAAAAATCAACTCCCTCCACCCGAGGCTTTCGGAGACAGTTACTGTTATAGGAGTCGGAGAGAAGGGTGGTGACGCACTGGAGGAATTGAGGGCAATCCCGGGCAATCCATTCACCGCATCCTTCAGGTATGTCGTGGCGCCGACATCAACCCGTGGGGGGAAAAAACGAGTGAATCACCCACAGGAGACTCTGTGGGTTTCACCTGTAGGAAACCAAAGGTTTCTGAAGGTGGAGCAGAACGAAAGGGTCTGCGGAGCAAGGCAGTCATCCTCGGAAAAGCAGGGATCGAAAGGGAATACGAGCGCGAATTTCAATTGGGAAAAAAATACAATGGAGACGGTGGATGATGGAGATGTACTGGAATTAGAATACGTAAGGTCAGGCTTTTCCTCACAAAGCGATAATGGGGATGGGGGGAAGGATGAGAAATTCGCTAACAACTGGCTGGATCGAACGCTTCTGGGAAGAAACCCCGCGTATACCAGGTTGAGGAATTTTGACAGTGACATGGTACAATGGGCCATGGAAATGGTGAAACAATCTGATACATTGTTCGTTATGAGCGATCTTACAGATGAATCCCTGGACATTTGTCTACTCCTTGACGCTATTGCTAACAAGGCTAGGCGCCGGGTAATCATGTTCCTTATCCAATCAGATCGATACAAGGATATCTGGGATGTACAATTCCTCAACAAACGGATTCAGGAAGTGGCAATGTGCGCCGCAGGTACAATGATTACACCGCCAACAAAGTTTATAAATCTTCGCGGGTTACCGGAGATACTTCTTGCCTTATACGGAATGATACAGTCTGCAAGTACAGTGAACATAGACCTTGCCGATATAAGGAACATTACCGGTTTCGGAAACATAGGGATGATGGGTGTCGGCCGGGCCAGGGGATCGAACCGTACAAGAAAAGCAGTAAGGAAAACACTCTCCCATAACATGCTTGATATCGATCTCGCAGGCATCGAACGCGCAATCGTGTATGTTAATGGGGGTGAGGACATGACCATAGAAGAGGCCGAGAGCGCTTCGTATTACATATCGAAAGAGATACGTGAAGGAGCGAAGATCATCTGGGGAGCAAATGTCACGCCCGAATTGAATGAACAGATCGAGATCGTCCTTCTAGTGGGTTTGACGCCGCACCAGGCATTGTTGCATCATTATGCGGGTACATGAATTATTATTACTGGAGATCATCCATATGAAACGAGCTACGGAAAAGGGGCTTATGATATCCTTCATCGGTTTCTTTGCACAGGTTTTCTTTCAATTTATTAGTCTATCGTACATGCAGTACCTCTGCTGTCTTCAAGCTACGGACCTATTGATCCTGGTTGGAATCCTTTTAATCTACATGGGAAGATTCGAATTCTCCCAGAAGCACCAGGACATGGCCAAATATTCCATAATCCTATTCATTGTAGTACAGATAGGGTTGTTCGTGCTGCCATGGGTGATAGATAGCCCGGAAATAATGGCTGCCTCCGGTGGCCTTAGGATCGGCCTGGTATTCCTTATTAACCTCATGCTGGTCTACCATCTCACAGGTGAAAAGAACCGAAAAATCCTCAAGGGAGCGCTGGTCCTGGGGATAATCGGAGCATGCATTTTCGCCTATTTCATCACACCTATACTCCGAGATGATAACCGTATCAATGAGGAACTGAGGGTACTGTTGGGCAAAGACGAAACCGATGATGCTCTTTTAACACCCACCACTTCAATTAGCGTTTTCAAAGAGGAACGAAAGGAATCCAAAGAGAACATTACGGTTTGTTACGACAACATATCGAACAATTATAATGAATGGCAGATTAATATATCGATTCTGGAGGTTGGCAAAAACACGATTCCTTTCGATCGTGAGACCGCGTCAGTGGAAAACGTTGCTCTTATGGAATTAACCGTCTCGGATATCGAAGTCGAACTGGAATCACAACTCAACAATTCGGAATCTAATATCACTGGAATTTACACACTGACAAAAAAACTACATGAGACCATTACGGTAAATCTTCGATGGGTAATCGAGAATGAAAATAATATCCTTAACAAATCCACTGCCATAGGATTAATAGACGAGAGATTGGATAATATCATGGAGCAGAACAAATTCAAACTTATTATAGTGCTTCCCACCCTTCTTTTTGGTTTTATATATTTCCAGACGCATAAAAAGGTTAAAGAAATATTCAATGAGAATGAAGAAGAAATGAAAAAGAAGTTAACTGATGAAGAGCCCGATGAGGAGGAAGAAGAGGATGAGGAAGATGAAGAGGTGGAGGACGAAGAAGAAAAATTAGAGAAACCCTCCGTAAAGGAGATAAAAAGGAAAAAAAGTCCTCCCAAGGGAAAGAAAAAAGGTGCCAAGATAATGGACCTTGACGAGATCAGGAAAAAATATAACAAATAGGGGTGAACGGATGGTAAAGCATCTGATTTCGATACTGGATGTAGAAGATAAGATCAGAGACCTGCTGGATCTGGCACTGGAAATTAAGGAAAAAACCAGGATCGGCGAAAGATACGCGCCCATGGAAGGGCAGACTCTGGGGATGATATTCGAGAAACCTTCCACCAGGACAAGACTCTCCTTCGAGGTAGGTGCGGTACAGTTGGGAGCGCAGGCCATCTACATGAGCAGAAACGATCTGCAAATGGGGCGCGGCGAAACCATTTCCGACACCTCAAGGGTTATGTCACGGTACCTGGATATAATCATGTACCGTGCGTTCGACCACTGTAATGTTATAAAACTTGCCGAGAACTCAACTGTGCCGGTAATCAATGCTCTTGATGATCTGGAACACCCATGCCAGGCTCTAGCGGACCTGCTTACTATCTACGAGAAGAAAATAAGATTCGAAGACCTCAAATTGGCTTACTTGGGGGATGGGAACAACGTATGCAACTCGCTTCTTTTGGCCTCGGCAGCCGTTGGCCTGGATATCTCCATTGCCACACCGCCGAATCACGGACCGAATGAAAAAATAATCAAAGAGGCTATGAGGATGGCCGAGAGGACCCACGCCGAGATCAATATAATAAATTCACCACGAGAAGCCATTATGAATGCCGATATCATCTATACCGATACCTGGGTATCCATGGGAGATGAGAGTGAGACCTGCGACAGGATATCGACCTTCACTCCTTATCAGGTGAATGGGGATATGGCTGCTCTCGCCGACGAGGAGTACATATTCATGCACTGCCTTCCGGCCCACAGGGGTCAGGAGGTCACCGATTCGGTGATGGACTCCAATAATTCGGTGGTATTCGACCAGGCTGAAAATAGATTACATATACAAAAAGCAATAATGGTGTACCTGCTGGGACTGGTGGATCTGTAAGCAATTAGAATAACAGGATCAGATCATTAATCGGTTTTTTCAAGACCGGATTCTTCCTTCCCATCCTTATCCTCAGTCGGTTTCTCATTCTTCGGAAGGACAAGTTTTCCTTGACTTACTTTACCCTTATCCCTTTTATGAAGATCGAACAATGTAAACAGATTATCCAGCGCCTCCGGCAGAACCTTGAACGTATAGATCACTATTCCTATAAGAACGAGAAATGAAAAACCCTTTCCCACCCAATTATGTGCGAGGTTGAAAGCATCGTCTGAAATACCCAGAGTGATATTTCGTTCGGTCATGAAGATAATAGCAATGTTCCTGAACTGGTTTGCTACATAAATCACGGGAACTGTCATCAGGAAGGCTTTGAATTTTCTTTTGGCGTCCGCTTTCAAATAAATATTGAACACAAAGAACAGGATCATGGCCTGAATGCCAGTGCAGGCGAGGATAATTGCGATCCCGCTCCCATGAAGAGGAACTCTGGGACCGTTTGCATCATAGAATAGATTCCCGAGAGTCACGGGGAATCCTTTAGGTTCGTATCCGATCCAATTCATTATCTTCATGGTCTGCCATGCAGTTGCATAAACTATGTACCCACCTACCGCTTCCACCCGCTCGATCATGAGGTATAGAAAGGCGGTTAAAGCCGTACCCTTCGCAGCCCAGTGCATTGCAGTGAGATATTCGTTCCTTGTATGATTCAGGTACTCGTGATATGCAAGATAAGCGAAAACACCGACCCCCATTACCGTAAATATGGCATTGGTGGGATTGTTCTCCCACGTCATATAGAGTACCGACCAGAAACCCCAGTACAGGGCATATATCACGTAGCCGCACATAACCAGGCTGTGCCGGATCCGGGGTTTGAAATAATATCCAAGGCCCATGCTTGCGAGCCCCATAAAAAGCCCGGCATCCAACAGCCCTAGAAACGTGGAATTCGTCAATTTATCGTTCCATCCATTTCATTTATATTGCTAAAATACTCCGGCCACAGCAAGGACGAATACAATACCGCCCACAGTAAGGCTCAGCATGGCACCGATCAGAGCGGCCGTGACAAACATATGAAACTTTCTCGCTTTTTTCGGATCGGACAACCACTTGGAGATCACAGGATCGGGGTGGTTCATCAGGCATTCCTCATACCAGGCTCTCACCTAACAATCTTTCTTCCTCCGCCCTCTGCTGCTCCATTATGCTTTTGATCTTCTTCCGGCGGAAGAAATCTTCCCGCTCCCTCTCCTGAAGCCTCATCTCAATGTACTTCTGGGTGGCCTTGAGACGGGGTAGAAAAATATATTCGAGAGCGTTTACCCGCCGTTTCGTCTTCTCGATCTCCACCGCTAAACTCTCGATGGACCCTTCTATTTCGGCCAAATGAAATAAATTTTCCATCACCTTGTTGAAATCTTCCACGGCCTCGTCCATATAGGCATTGGTATCGATCAGGGAATAATTAATACCGCTTCGGTCTCCAGGGTTCCAGGCGAGTTTCGGTACTTTTATGCCCATGATATTGAGGTGATCCAGCTCGATCCCTTCAAGGGGAGGTATACCCTTCAATGCCTCATTGAGAGAGTTCTCACCCATGGTCATTTTAACCTTGGAAAGAGCCAAATACGATTCGGCGAGGTCGGCGTTCACACTACGCCGAACCTTTGCCCTTTCCTTGATGATCTTCAGGAATTCCACCACGAGGGCGTCTCTTTTTTCACCCAGGAGCTTGTGACCCTTTTCGGCCAATGCGGTCTTTTTCCTGAGCTTCAAGAGTTCCATTCGCGTGGGTTTTATATTCTCCATAACCTCCGAGGCCATGTATGCAGTTATATTATTTTTAGTATAAAATCATTGGGTTCTGTTTGGCGCTCATTTTTAGCAATTTGCTCCGTCTAAGCGGAAATAGCGAAGGATATCGATAGGGGTTTGGAACCTCAAACCGGGTAAATTCCCATAACCCTCGATGCATGGAGGAAGGTATACCTCTCATTCCTTTTTGCTTCAACTTGCTCTCTCGCGTAGTTTGGTTCGAGCGACCAGATTGTGAAATAAACAATTCCTGTTTGGATGTTGAATATACCTCGGTTCATGCACCTCTCATGAACACCGTTTTTTAATATAGTCCGAGGCACATGGATGTATTGGTGTATGAAATGAATATATTCAGTCGGGGAATAAATGGTCTCGCAAATCCAAACCTCCTTGCGGATTTTTGCTCCCAATCGCCAACAACCGAAACACAGACAACAGCAATATCCATTCAAATCGAGGAATTTATTATTCCACTTGGTATCATGATAATTATTGGTGGAATTGTCGCTATTTCGATATATTGGCGTACAAAACGGAATACTCGAAAAATGAGGAAACATTATCGGGAATTAAGTGACAGGTTTCTTAAAGAGGGGGATTGTGAAAATGCATTGCTTTTTATGAAAAAATCGTTAAGGATGGCATTTGAGAATGACCATAAATTCTGCGATGGAACCGACCTGAGAATAATTGCACAAATATACCGATCCAAGAACAATACGGAGATGGCAATCAATTATTTCACAGAGGCACTGAAACTGGATCGCAGAGCGAGTTTCAAGGATGGGATGATCGTAGATCTTGGAAATCTATTTTTGCTGCACATGCGTGAAGACGACTATGAGAAAGCTTTCGATTGCGACATTGCTTACCTGAACATCGTTGGTAAGAGAATCTCCGAACTCTGATCAAATCTCATATCACTGCAATATGATAGAGATTCACTGATACGGTACCGAAGGATACTATGAGCTTAATATCGATTAATAGGGATCAAATACTACGATCTGAGTCGATTTGCCGTCGAGATCGAACCAGTACAATATTCCCTTCTTCGCATCGATGAACTTGTATGAGACAGTATTATTCCCATCGTCCACGATCTCATAAAGCACTCTGTAGGAGCCGTGACTTAGATTTAAAGTATCATTCGCGCTGATCTGAACAGTCTTGTTCTCGCCTCCGCTGAGGTTCAACACTTCATCCATTGGCGAACCAATTGAAACCTGGTTGATCGTTGCCCAATCAAATCCTTCGTTGAATCTAACCTCAAGTAATTTTTTTGTTTATTATCTATGAGAAAATCAATTCCCGTAAGCTCACGATATACCATTCCGATCGTGTCATCTGTTGCCACCTTTTCTTCCGGTTCCCCGTACCAACCAAATATTCTTTCCTCCATATCGCCCATTTGGATAATACTGAGCCAAGTGCTACCAATATCTGGTTTCTCATTATTGGGGGTTTTTACTACTATCTGTGTTACATTTCGATCCTTGCCAAACCAGAAAACGATTCCCATATCATCACGAATGAATTTATACGCTGATATCTCGCCGTTCCCATCAAGTACTTCATACATCACTTTATTTCTACCGAAAACAGAAATCGCGACTCCTTCTGGGTTTGTTTTTACTGTTTTCTCCGCACTCCCATACTCGATGAAGACTGAATCAAAGGTCGACCCGATAGCAATACCTGACTGCAGGCTTCCGTGAAAACCAGTGTTGAATCTGATCTCCACAATCTTCTCCGTTTCTTTGGATAAAAGAAAATCAATTCCTGCTCCCTCGCGATATACTATCCAAATTGTACTGTCGGTCTCTTCCCTTTTTTCCGGTATGCCGTACAGATCGATTATTTTGTCCAGATCGTCTCCTATTTTGACATAGTTCAATCCAAATCCTTCTTTGATATCTATACTCGAATATGGTTGAAATACTACTATCTGGGTAACTGTTTTATTGATATCAAACCAAAAAAGGATGCCCTCCGGGGCATTGATAAACATATATGCGGTTGTTTTGTTATCGGTATCCATCTGTTCATAAAGAACCCGGTCCACACCATAAACCAAATTTTGACGGCCATTCAAACTTGTAGTGACAGTCTTTTTTGCCCCACCACTCGTGGCAAGGACATCGTTTAAAGACGAGCCGATGGAAATCTGATTGATCGTAGCATAATCGAAGCCTTTGTTAAACCGGACCTCGATTACTTCTTTTGTGTCGTTACTTATGAGAAAATCGATTCCAGCAAGCTCATGATATACCATCCAGATCGTGTCATCTGTTGCCACCTTTTCTTCAGGTTCGCCGTACCAACCGATTATTCTTTCCTGCATATCTTCCGTTTGCATCAAGCCAAGCCACTTTGGAGCGATGTCAGGTATACCATAATATGGATTAAAAACCACAATTTGAGTCACATTTTTATCTGCACCGAACCAGAAAAGTATTCCCTTTTCATCATGAATGAATTTATATGTCGTTGTCACACCATTTCCATCCACCTGTTCATACAATACTTTATCACCGCCGAATAAAAAGGTTTCCAACCCTTCACGATTTGTTTTCAGAGTTTTCTTTGCACCGTCATATTTGTCAAGGACCAGTTCCAGTGCTGATCCTATGGTAAGTCCCGATTCGAGATTTCCGTTGAAACCTACATTGAAGCGAATCTCGGTTATCGTCCCCGTTTGTTTAGATAAAAGAAAATCAAGACCGTTCTTCTCGTGGTATTTCACCCAAATGAATGTATCGGTTTCGCTCCTGCTTTCGGGATCACCGAAAACCTCAATGATCTTGGATAAATCATCTCCAATCTGGATATCGTCGAGGCCTTTTCCCTCAATAATTATCTTCTTTTCATCCTCTTTTTTTCCATCGTCCTTCCCGAAATAGACAAATCCCGCTATGATAATTGTTGCTACTATGCATATGGCGATCAACGAGAATATCACCCGTTTTACCGAGGATTTCCCTTTTCCTCGTTTGGATATTTTCTCATCGGATAATTGTCTCAGGTATTCCTTGGAGATTTCTTCGGGCTCGCCAAATTCTTTAAGCATCTTCTTGATCTCGCTCGATGATAATTCATTCCCATCGGAACCCTGGGCCTGCTCGATCTTTTCAAGCAGGTGCCCTTCGATCTCCTCGATTATGGATTTTTTCTGCTTTCTATCAATCTCCACAAGCTCATTTTCAATTTTTTTCAAATAGGACCGGATCTCTGGTAGCATATACATCATTTTACCTCCAGACTTTGAAAAATTCCGCTCAATATGTCACGTAAATTCTGCCAGGACTTTAAACCCTCTTGAAGCGCGGCCGTGCCCTGATCAGTAATCTTGTAGTATTTCCTGGGCGCTCCCTTCGGCGATTCACCAAGATAAGAGGTCATGAACTTCTGTTTTTGAAGGTACCGAAGGATCGGATATACCGTACCTTCCTGAAACTTCAATTTTCCCTTTGTAGCATCATTGAGTTTCTGGATAATCTTATATCCATAGATCGGTTCAGCACTATCATCGATTACATATAACGACAGCAGAGCAATGAAACCAGATCTCATTTCCCGTTCGACCTTGTTTTTGAAATTCTCAACATTATCCATTCGAACACCAAGAGATGCACAGTACATAGAAGTTCTATGTATTATATACTTCAAGGTATTATTATACTTTTCGGTTATTTTAATAAAAGTAAAATACCTATTTAAAAATAATCAACAGAAAAAAAAAGTAAATATCCATTTTGGGATATTCTATTGATGAATGGATCACTTCATAACATACAACGAGGAAACCCGCGCATTTTCCTTGATATCAATGCCCTGGGTCCCCACCATCAGGTGTATCTCCACCACGGACATGTTACCGGTCACGATCCTCGGCGCGTGGAAGGCCCCGCTGTTCAGCAGCCTCGTGTGAGGGGTGATGATTCCCGCCAGATTCCCTAGCTCCAGCGATTCATTGAACTGGATGAGATAGGTGCCTCCGGTGAGGTGCCACCATCCGTACTCGTCCTCAGTCTCAATTTTTTGCGGGGGAATTTCCTTCCTGGGTCGAATAATATGGTCGCTTCCACCGAAATCCACCGCACCCTTTCCGGATAGAAGAAAAATATGTTTTACTGTCAAATCCAAATAATGATCGTTCTGCTGTGTATCCTTGTGGATCGTATTTCCAATATGTTCGATTATCTCATTTCCTGCCATCAGTTCCATTGACGTTCCCTCCATAAATCTATATGTGGTAAACAAAACCGATACATATAACCTTTTCCGTCAGGCAACACGCTCGGTACAGCCAAATTTTCAGACGGATTATTCGTTCGATTCTTTGAACGTAGTGAGGAAATCGGCCAGGACCTCAACGCCTTCAAGAGGCATGGCATTGTAAATGGACGCCCTCATTCCACCTACCGATCGATGTCCCTTCAGTCCCACCAGGTTCCATTCCAGTGCTTCCTTGGCGCATTTCGATTCCAACTCGGGGGTGGAGAGGTTGAAGGTCACGTTCATCAGCGAACGGCTGTCTTTTGCAGTATAGCCCAGATAGAAAGCGTCACTGTCATCTATCACGTCGTATATGATCTTCGCCTTCCTCTTGTTGATCTTCTCCACAGCCTTTAGCCCGCCCATCTCCTTTAGATAATCCATTGACAGCTTGCATATATAGGTTGTCCAGCAAGGCGGTGTATTGAACATGGAACCCTTGTCCACGTGTGTCTTGTAACGCAGCATGGTATGTATCTTCTCACTGTGATTTCCAACGAGATCGTCACGGATGATAACCACTGTGGTCCCCGCCGGACCCAGGTTCTTCTGCGCTCCGGCATAGATGAGGTCGAATCTTTCAAAATCCAGAACCCTGGACATAAAATCCGAACTCATATCGCATACCATGGGAACGTCCCCGGTATCAGGGAAAATCTTCATCTCCGTACCCCTTATAGTGTTGTTGGAGGTGCAGTGGAAATACGAGGCATCGGGATTAAGTTGATAGTCTTTGGGAATATACGAATATTTCTTATCGGCGCTGGAGGCTATCACATTGCAGCCGCCAAATATATTTGCCTCGATTATAGCCTTCTGGGACCAAGTTCCCGTATCAAGAATGTCGGGAAGCTTTCCCTCGATCCATAGATTCATGGGAACCATGGCAAACTGCGTGCTGGCGCCGCCCTGCAAAAAAAGAACGTGATATTCTTCGGATAGTCCATGCAACTCCCTTACCATTGCTTGGGCGTCTTCCATCACCTTGTCGAAATCCTTGCTCCTGTGAGATATCTCCATTATGGACATCCCAGTACCATTGTAATCAAGAAGTTCATCTCTTGCCTTCTCCAGAACCGGACGTGGGAGGGTCGCGGGCCCGGCGTAGAAATTGTATATTTTTCTTTCCATTTTCATGCCTCATTTCAATTAATTATATTATAAAATCAATTTTTCAATCAAGCTTGTTTATCGTAAAACCCGTATATACTTTGGGGTAGAAAAAGGTGGATTTTTGCGGCATCGTCTCGAAATTTCCTGCAACGGCCTCTACCTCGCTCACCTTTGTGGGATTCATGAAGAATACGGCCTGGGCACCCCCATCCACCATCTCTATGGATTCATTCACTGCATTTCCGATACCCTTTATGTATTCAACGAATGACCCACCACCAATTGTGCCTGAAGCCAATTTTTCCTTGTTTATTCCCAGATAGCGATCAAGAATCAACGTGTGAAGTATGGTGACATCCAGTTTCTTCCATGCATCCGACTTTCCACCGATTTCGTCCATCACAGTTTCGTCCCGGAGTGTCAGACCGTAGAAGTTCTTGTCGTTGCCGTATATTCCAAACGCGTGCTTTGAACCCGAGAAATCCGCGTCCATGCAGGCAAACATCTCATCACGGGCGGTCTCCCCCGGCCCATAGCTTTTAACGTCAAAATCCATCTTCAATTTCTCTATGAGTGATATCATATCAAAACCATCTATATGCTGAACAAGGCGGTGAGTTGGAAGTACCACCAGCCCGGGATTGGACATGTTCACGAAGGTCATCATTCGATGCCTCGCACTCATTATTCCCGGGTTTTCCCTGCTGTATGCCAGTGCGGTCTTGTACCTATGATGACCGTCAGCGATTATCGCAAAGTTACCCGCCATGGCAGCTGATATGGCATTAATGTCGTTCTCATCCCGAATCACCCAGAGCTTATGGGACACTCCAAGATCATCATCCGCCACCAAGTCCGGTTCATCATCCATCCTGACTGCTAAAATTCCATCGATGATGCCTTCGGGATCTGGGTAGATGACGAATATCTGCCCAAAGTTCGCCTTTGTCGCCCGCAAAAGGTTTAGCCTATCCTCGATATCCTTTGGCATCGTTTCTTCATGCTGTAGTACTCCTGCGAATTTCTCATCACCCCCGTCTTCCAGACTGCCAAAATCTTCAAGTTCAATGAGACCGATGAAACCCCATCTTGTGTAATGGCGTCCCTGACAGTGGAACTCTTGGGCATAGACATAGAAGTCCTCCCTTTCTTCACGGATCAAAATCCCCTGATCGATCCATTTTTCAAGGTATTCCCGCGCCCTTGAATACTCGTTGTTTCCCCCTTCGTCCATGTCTCTTCTTTCACCCTTGATTATGTGTGAAATATTGTACGGCGAGCGGGAGTGGAGACGTTCAACCAACTCTCCTTTGATAACGTCATAGGGAGGGGAGATCACATCCTTGAAATCTGAAATTCGGTCAGCATTATACCGATAGCCTTTGAAAGGGAGGACTCGTACCATATGGCCGCGTTATTTCATTTCTTCGATTAATAGGTTTTGTTATTTTATTATAAGGAGGCGAAAATACTTGATATAAAGTTGCGATTTTTCCACTACTAATTCCATTTTTTCAGAAGATAGTATCCCCGTCTTCCACAATGAAAAAAATTCATACCAGCTCTAGCTGATCCGGGATCAACCATTAACAATTTTCAGGACCAAAACCGTTGCTGCAAGTAAAACCCGTTGAATGTAATAAAAAATACCAATTCATTCGATCCGGATCATTCTAAAACTGAGTTCCCATCAAGGTCTTTGTATCCAATATCCCTGGAATAATCCGTATCTTGTACATGACCACATGGCCTACTACATTGAAATCTTCAGCTTCTATTTTTGCAATGATGTCGAACTCACCAAATAGAGGATGATGTTCTACTATCTCAGGAATGCTGGATAGGGCTGTGTGGATATCGCGTTCCTTCATTGGCGCGATACTGATTAGAACGAAACCTACTGCCATGATATCAGTTACGTACTATAGTAACAGGATATTTATAAAGCTTTCTGAAACACCGGTAAGGTGGAGGAAAAGCCGATTCTGGCACGCATGTTTGTTTGAATCCACCCATAAATTATATTAATATTGAGATGTATCTTAGAGAAGTATAGAACAATCATTTCCAAGTTCGGGAGTCATTCTATGAAAAGGAGTACGGTCGTCCTGATAATCATGCTTTTATTGACATCGTTTCTTGTACCCACCGTAGCCGCAAAGGGTGGCGGGAGCGGAGGTAGTAGCGGCGGAGGTGGCAGTTATCGCGGCGGAGTATACTACAGAAGCCACGGGTCAGGTGGTGGAGACAACGATGATGATAATGGGACCATAGGTGGGGGTATATTCTGCATTATCGCCATCGTGTTCGTGATTATTTTTGCAATACTCATCATCGTGGCAGTGAAGAAGGCGAAAAAAAAGATTAAATAATTCTGTGGAAATTTGACCATTTCACACTTTTTAAAGACCTTCAAAAATCTCCATTACTCTTTTAGGCAATTTCTCGCTCCCATTTTTCTTGTGCTCCATAGATAATATATCGTCATCCATTTTTTTCAACTCGGGCAGCGCTTCATCACCTTTTTTGGATTGCACCGGGGTCGAATCTGCATGGATACCTGATGTGGGTGAACAATCCTCTTCGAAATCTGCAATGATGTCACTCATGGCTTTTATTATATTTATATCCTTGAGCCCATCGGTCTCATTGGCCCGAATCCCATCGGTTTCCATCCGGGACCCTGGCAAACCCGTTTCTAATTGATCAAGCTCACTAATGCCGTCTTTGTCGATACATAAATTTTGTGAAATGAGGTCGGTTGACGGTTCCATTTTTTTTACATCGATGTCGAGTCCTGGATCATTTTTCCCGGTTTCCATCAATTCGTCGATTATTGCTTGTTTTTCAATTCTGCGGCGCTTGATGCGGTGAAAGATGACAATACCAAAGAACAACACCACAAGAAATATTACTAGAGGATAGGCATAAAAAAAAGGTTCGAGCAATTGTTCTCCTTCGAGATCAGCAGTAGAGTGTGATTCGTATATCTCAATTCGAAAGGGAGTCCCATCATTCGAACTATTGTGGTCCATTATGATCGGTTCGATCAGATAGTAACCTGGAGAGTCGGGAATCCAAGTCACCATTCTGAAATAGACCTCACCTGCCGCAATCACTACGACATCATGGAATATTTCAATTTGATCCAATTCGAGACTCCCCTTCCTGGCAGGATTTACACCGGAATAATCCGGGACTGCCCGCAGAATGAACGATACGTTCCCACCAAGGTTGCCGAGGTTCCTGATGCTTACGTTTATCATCACTACATCACCAAAACTTACCTTAGAAGGTAGGGTAATATTCTCAACGTAAATATCCGAATAAAAAAGAAAATCATACTCTGAAATGTGCAATACGATCCTTTGTTCATCCACTAAACCGTATTCGTCCCATACCCGGAAACGTATGTTATGGGCACCCAATGAAAGTGTGATGGAAAAAGTTATCGGGTCTCCTTCGTAAAGCACACCGTCCACATCCGATGACCATCTCACGGAAATATTGTTATCATCTGGATCATAGGCTCCCGAAATGAAAGATATTGGTGACCGATTGTTGAAAACTGAACCATTTTGGGGTGCCAGTATGACTGCACATGGTGGGTTATTCCGATATATTGACAATGAAAAATCATCCATTTCCGAAGAGCCGTTTACTTTTCCATCGTTCGCTTCGATTCTCAACTTGTAGAGGCCTTCCGGGATACCCGCAAGGTTCCATGAAAATTCTCCGGTATTCTCCATTTGCGCTGAGATGAGCTGCCAATGGCCACCCTTAGCCTGGAACCATATCGCAATGGAGAGAATGTCGGGTTCATTCCGATCGGATGCGTTATAGGTGATTCGGATCTCCACCGTGAAACTGCCCCTTAGAGGATACTCGATACTGACTAAAGGTGGGTAGTTCATAATAGGATGATAAATCGAAAAATTCTCTACGGTGGTATCATAGACGTCCGGCGTTAGCGGGGATGAGTCCGTGACAGTTACCCTTATACGGTACGTACTTGCGTTTTTAAAAGCGGCCAGATCCAATGAGTAATTGAATTTATCCTCAACTGTTCCGGTCTCTTTTTCCGTCAGCCAACCGGTAACGTTGGAAAAAAATTCACCGCCGTCGACACTAAGTGCGATCCTGAACAGCAGCGAATCATCGGCGTCATTGTCGTATGAACGCCATCGGACCTCACAGTAACCGCTTAAATTCTCATTACCAACGGGTGAGAGTAATTCGATGAAAGGTGTTTCCGGTTGGTCTATCTCAATAAAAAGGTCGGTTCTATCTTCACGAGATAAACCAACGTCGTTGAATCCGACCACCCTTATATGATATGAAGTATCTTCAGGGATTACCGAAGTGTCCCAGGACATCTGATAATAATTGGCTGTGGTCTCGATCTGACTTCCTATATAGACATAATTACTGCCTATTTTATAGTAAAAATCGACCCGTGCAACACCGGAGATACTGTCCGATGCCATAACCTTGATGGAAACATTACCATACAATTTCTCACCGCCGGTAGGATAAACGAGATTCACCGAAGGGGGGGAACGATCCAGCATAAATACTCTTGAGCCAGACCAGTTGCCCCATGCGCCGGAAGAATCTCTGGTGCATATTCTCCAGTACCAGGTACCGTCATCGAGTCCCGAAGGAGTCCATGTCTTTAGAGAGGACTCCATGTCTCCACTGGTGATCTCTACGGAAGTGAACTGAGCTGAATCATCGATCTGGACACAGAATGCCCCCTGGTTTTGGTCGGTACCGGGATTGAAGGTCCAGGAAAAGACCGGAAGAGATGAATTGAAGGACTGCTCATTGAGTGGGCCCCGTAAAGAAGGCTCTTTGGGAGGGGCTCCGGTTTCCACCCAGTACCAGAACGACCAGTCTCCCACATCCCTGTAGTAGCAGTTGTCCACACCCATTTCCCCGGTATCCCCGAAATTGTCCGTAGGATCATGGACATCGGTAAACTGACCCAGATCGTCGCTGGAAAGCGGAGCATCGTCATCCCATACATGAACATTTATGGTCAGGCTCTGGGACAACGATGGCTCAGAGAAAACAAATGCATTAATAATCTTTTCTTCACCCACAGATAGCTCGTAATAGTCTTGGGCTGGAAATCGTGTCTCACCACCATTCACGTCAACGGTAAAATACATCTCAACATCGTTATTAATTCCCCCCGTGTCCTCACATTGACACCTTATTTTCCATATGAACAAGCTGACACTTCTCGTAAGGGTCGAATCGTCCACATTACGGGGACTCGCTGAGTCAGTGAGATTGTCAATTTGCGCGGAGCCAGATACAGAAGAGATGACTGAAACGTGATTTTCGGTAGTATCGTAGATGGAAGATGTGGGCAAAACGAATATGAGGGACATGATGGAAATGAATGTGAAAATTATTCCGATCCCGATCCTGCCGGCTCCTGTAACGGTACGCATATCATTTACCAGCCATTAATGGTTTCCAAACAAGTAAATCCGGGATATTTAATTCTTTTTGATTAATATCTCAACGGATAAAGAAAAATCACTTAGCGGCAGAGCGTAGGCTATCCAAAAAAAAATAAAAAAAAAAAGGGTGAATGATTCACCCTATTTACATACTTAAAGCTCGTCTTCAAGACCTTCGAGAAGCGAATCGAAATCGTCGTCGTCTATGATATCCTCTAAAGCTTCTTCAACAATCTCTTCTTCAGCAGTTTCTTCAATATCCTCTTCGACGGCGGTCTCTTCGGCAGTTTCCTCTACAGCTTCTTCCACGGCTTCATCAACTGTTTCAACTTCTTCATCCACAGCCACCTCCGCCACTTCTTCCACTTCTTCCTCAACTGCCTCTTCCATTACTTCTTCCTCCACTTCTTCCTCCACTTGTTCCACGGCAACGTCTTCTACATCCTCAGACTCTTCCGCTTCCTCTGCGCCCTCTTCTTCGATCCCTTCAGCTATTTCGCCTTCTCCCTCCACATCGACGATGTCACCGGAAAAATCCTCAATTGCCTCTTCCCCGATTTCTTCGGCCTCTTCCAACTCCCCAAGCTCCGCCTCCAGGTCATCGACGTCATCCATAATACCCTCTTCAATGTATTCCTCCACCTCTTCCTCGAATTCAACGCCACAACCCGGGCAGGCAGCATCGGTCTCGTTTACAAGACTACCGCATTCCGGACACTCGAACTGTACCACCTCGATCTCTTCCTCCACTTCCTCCTCCTCGAAGGCAACGCCGCAACCCGGGCAGGCATCGTCGGTCTCTGCAACCATTGATCCGCATTCCGGGCACTGGAATTCCACTACTTCTGCTTCGATTCCTTCGGTAAGAACGCCCTCATCCGGCATTTCTCCTTCACCCTCCACTAGCTCTTCATCTTCCACCTCTTCACCGTACAGTTCCTCTTCCTCTTCTGGCTTTTTCCTTATCACAAAGAACAAGACAACAAGGATCACAACCACTATTATTGCAATTATGACATAGAGCAAAATGCCGCTGGGTTCGTAATCCGTGTCCACACTGCTCAATGCATCATTATAGGTTCCGGAAAATACCTCGTTCCCATCCTCGTCCTTGACAACTACTGGATCGGTGCTCTTCGGTGTAGGAATATCCTTGAATGTTGCCTCACCATCCTTATTAGTAGTTGCCTTGTAATCCACACCACCGACGGTAATGATAACATCAAAGCCCTCCACCGGATTGCCGTCCTTGTCATTGAAAGGCCCGAGAGTTACGGTTTTGATTGCAGCCTTCACTTTAACATCAAAGGTCTGAGAATCAATATTATCCGCAGCATCCTTTACTGTGAGGGTGACTGTATAAGTACCGTCATCGGCGAACTTGTGACTGGCGGTTTTTGTCGAGTAATAGCTCATCTCATTGTCAGGTGATTCGATTGTCCAGTTCCACACAGTTATCCCTACATTGTCGCTGCTGGTGGATGCATCTAATTCGACGGTATCCCCTGCAGTTGCATTGGCTCCATTTACTGCGTCCTCATCATCAGCTGTGGCTTTTGCCATCGGTTTGATGTTATCCGCCACGGTTAAATTAAAGTAATCCGTGTCAGTGTTACCTGCAGCATCCTCTACAGTCAAGGTGATTTTGAACACACCCGGATTATCGAAAGTATAGTTCGCATTGGATCCATTAAGTGTTTTCGTCACTCCGTCTTTGAATGTCCAGGTGTATGTAACGACTCCAACATTATCAGTGCTGTCGGCACCATTGAAGAAGACCTGAGTACCCATGTTTTTCGTTAAATCATCACCAGCGTCTGCCGTTGGGTTTGTAATGTCCTTGACGGTGATGGTCAAGTTGGCTTCATGGGTATTTCCAGCCATATCCTTTACCTTCAGGAACAACATGAAAACACCAGCATCTTCAAAGTCCAAGGTGATCTCCAGACCATAGTATTTCTTGCCACCGTAGGTCCACGTGTAATTATCGATTTCATCGTTGTCGGAACTACCTGAAGCATTAAATGTGTGGTTGCCGCCCTGATCAACCGTTAGGTTACCACCGGGAACAGCCATCGGGTCCGTGATATCGGCCACCGTTACTGTGAGGTTATCAGTGTGCCAGTTACCAGCAGCATCGGTGATGTTCAGCCAAACGACGTATACTCCAGAAATATTGAAGGTGTAGTTCACAACTGCCTCGTTAAGTACCACTTCTTTTCCGTCATAGGTGAAGTTCCACTTGTAAGTTACCACACCCACAGCGTCGTGCGATTGTGACCCGTTGAAAGTCACGTTCTGACCCTGCCCGATTGACTTGTCCGAGCCCGCACTAGCCACAGGAGCAGTGGTGTCCAATACAGGTATCGGAACGCCTGCCGGATTATATCTATCGATCTCGTTGTCGGCCGCATCCTTTGCATATATATGATATATGAAAGAGGTTGCGTTGGAAAGTACGGAAATCGTGGTGTTATAGTAGTTCCCGACGGTGTGGGTAAGCCCCTTTGTTAAGTAGGTCATTCCATTGACGGAATAGTTTACTTGTACGAGGACCAATCCTCTCGTATTCGTATTGTCACTTATCAGTACGGATATGGTGAAATCCTCGCCAGCAACCGGTGAACCCACCGTAACATCATCGAGGAATTCCGGAGGTATTGTGTCCACCACAGGGGTTGCTGCGGACTTTGTTGTATCTCTCACATTACCTTCTTCATCCGATATGGAGAAGTTATAACTGATACTCACGGCACTAGTTGAAACCGTAATGGTTTTACTCCAGTTACCATCACCCAAATCGGTCATGGGTACAAGGGTAAAGGTGGCGCCACCATCATATGTGTAGTTCAGGGAAACTGAATAAACTCCGATATTATCGGTCGCTTTACAGATTATGGTAAAACCCTCCCCGGTCTTCGGTGTGTCGGTGGTTAAATCAGTCCCCACAGTGGGAACATCATTGTCCTTAACTGGGAGCTCTAGGCTGGGAGCGCTATCCTTCTGGTTTTCTGAGGTATCGTTCACCTTGAAATAAAACTGGAACGTTTCTGCGTTGCTCCACATTTTCATCGTGATCGTCCATCGGGATTCAGTTTGGTTTATAACATTCGCTTGGTGCCATACTCCGCCACCATAGGAGAAATAGAACAACACCGAAGAGGTGTTTACCGCTATGTTGTCGGTTATGTTTATCCGGAACACACCGTCATCTCCCGTCGTGAGAGTGGAATTCGTCTGAACCGAAAGCACGGGATCATCATTATCGGACACGTTCTGGTTTGCCGTGGCATCCTTATCCTTATTCGAAGAATCATCGTTGAACCAGAAGTAGTATTCTATCAACTCTGCGTAGGATGGGATCGTGATCTCTATCGTCCAATCATCATTTGTATTATTTGTGACCGACCAGTTGTAATTGGTCATACCGTTGATGGTGTAATTGAACCATACCGTATTAACACCCACATTGTCCGTAAGGTTGATGGAGAAGAACGCCAGATCACCAGTGGTCAATGAATTGTTCCAGATGGTTCCTGAGACAGGTGCATCAATATCACTCACATTCACCCAAGTAGTACCGGTTTTCCAGTTTCCGGCTGCATCGGATACGTTCAGTGTTACGGTATAATTACCGACGTTCTGGAATGTGTAGTTCGGCATTGCTCCGTACAATGTCTTTAATCCACCGTCAGAGAAGGTCCAGGTATAGTTCGTTACGCCTAAATTATCTGTACTGGCGCTGCCGTTGAACACAACCACGTCTCTTTGATCAACTGTCTGACCATCACCTGCCATGGCAGTTGGGTCGGTTACATCGTTCACCGTGATCGTCACAGTGTCCGTGTGAGTATTCCCAGCTGCATCCTTGGTGGTCAGTGTAACCACAAAAGCTCCTGCATTGTCGAATGTGTAATTCGGGCCAGCTCCATAAAGAGTTTGAAGACTGCCGTCGGTAAAGGTCCAGGTATAGTTCGTTACCGCTATATTGTCGGTACTGCTACTGCCATTGAATATTACCAGTGTGTGCTGGTCAACCGTCTGGTCGGCACTCGCATTGGCTACCGGGTTAGTGGTGTCGTTAACGGTGATCTCCACCGTGTCAGTATGAGTGTTGCCCGCTGCGTCCTTCAGCGTTAAGGTAACGACAAAAACTCCGGCGTTGTTGAACGTGTAATTCGCGTCAACTCCGTAAACCATCTGCGCACCGC
>JASLWR010000031.1 GCA_030740765.1 Thermoplasmatota archaeon | reverse complement strand
GATTTGGTGCATGGAGTAGACATTACCTGAAATTTCTTGTGTCCGATATTAGAGAAATGGCGAACAAACGGAAACACTTTATAGAAATATCGGCAATGATAATGCAAGAAATTGTCAGAAAAGGAGATGCCCCCAACCTTTCAAAGACTTAAACCACAGAACCGCATATCGAATTATCAAAGAACTTTACAACAAATTCGGATATGAATTGGTTTCGAAACAAGAGGAACGTCAGAGTCTACGAAAAAAATGGGATAGAATGAAATCAGACGAATATATAAAATGGTTAATCAATCACACAAAGTCAGCCAACTCTTTACGTGTCTCTTCGTCAATTTCATCAAACCAATCAACAAAGGATGTTGTCATATAACCTTTCTCCAATTCTCACATATCCAAGTACAACTAAGAAATGTGTTTAGTAATATAAATACATTTCTAATAGTTTTAAATTGAGTTATCTAAATATTATTAATCTCGGAACCTTACGAAACCCTCAACAAATGTATATATAGCAATGGTTATATCCAAAAGTTATCAAATTACTCAAATGTTGGGAAGACTCATATGAATCTCAATGACGTCTATAATCTCGGAGTAAAACCCAATTAGGAAGGGATAAGATGCCAGTATGCCCGTTGGATTATCGATACGGAACCCCGGAGATGAAAGCAATATTTTCGGAAGACGCCAGGATCGATTATCTTCTCCGGATAGAGGGTGCGCTTGCACTTGCTCACGAAGAGTTTTCTCACATACCGCAGGGATATGGGAATGCAATTAACGAGAAGGCATCGGTCAGACATGTTTCGCCAGCCAGGGTCAATGAAATTGAGGGGAGAACAAAACACGACATCATGGCACTGGTTCTCGCGCTCTCGGAGGCTGTTGGGGAACCAAGCTCAGGCTATATTCACCTCGGAGCCACCTCCTCGGATATACTTGACAGTGCCACCGCACTCCAGATAAGGGATGCAAATATCATAATTTTGCGCCGTGTAATAGAGATTACTCAAGCACTCTCTGAGCTCGCCCTGAGAACCGAGGATACGATCTGTATTGGCAGAACACACGGACAACACGCCATACCAATGACCTTCGGATTCAAGGTTGGGGTGTGGGCAATGGAGATGAAGCGGCATCATACACGCTTTCTGGAACTGAGACCCCGGGTGGAAGTGGGCAAGATGTCCGGCGCCGTAGGGACCGGGGCGGCATTCGGAGATAATTCCATCGAGCTCGAAAAAAGGACAATGGAGATACTCGGGATCGGAACTGAAGAAATAAGCACACAGATCGTCCAACGGGATCGCTATGTGGAGCTCGTGGGGTTCATGGCGAACCTGGCCACCACTCTTGAAAAGATCGCAACCGAGATCAGAAATCTTCAGAGGACCGAGATAAATGAGATACGAGAGCATTTCGACACGGCCGGGCAGGTGGGTTCATCCACAATGGCCCAGAAGGTTAATCCTATTACCTGCGAGAACGTTTGCGGCCTGGCAAGGATCATCCGTTCCATGGTGATCCCCACAATGGAAAATGCCATCCTGTGGCACGAGAGAGACCTTGCGAACTCTTCGGCGGAACGATTCCTGATACCGCATTCATACGTGCTTCTCGACGACATTCTCGGGAAGATGACCAGCGTTATAGCGGGGCTTTCCGTGAATGTGGAAATCATGAGCGATAACATCGAGATAAGCCGAGGACTTTGCATGGCCGAATCGGTGATGATGGCTATGGCGAGGAAGGGCGTCTCACGCGAACATGCTCATGAGATCATACGAAAAATATCCTTGGAGTGCCGAAATGAAAGTATCCACCTTCGCGATGGGCTAGCTCGGAACAGAGAGATATTGGAATTATTTAGTGAAAGTGAGCTCTCGGAGGTACTGGATCCCGGATCGTATCTTGGCCATATACGGAAAAAGATCGCAAAATATATCGGACCTATGCAGGAACGGTAGGTTAACAATGAAAGGAAGTGTGATGCGCTGTGAAATTCTGGGCCATGTTCAGACAAAGTTTTGTGGTCCTGATTCTATGCGGCATCGGTGGAATATTGGCGGGGACGGTCCTCGGCAACATGACTGAATCACTAAGAGATGTTCCAGGTCTCATTGTACTTATCCCGGCGATAATCGGCATGAAAGGCAATATTTTTACCACCATGGGATCGCGACTGGGGAGCGCCGTACACATGGGTCTCATCACCCCTGAAAAGATATTTAATAAAGAAATGGCCGAGAACGTCAAAGGGACAATGATACTGGCAGTTCTGATGTCCTTCATCACGGGGGTATTCGCATCGCTGAGTTCCTACCTCCTGTCATTGACAGGTGTGGTCCCTTCGCCGAATTTTCTTGCAATCATGATAATTTCTATCGTAGCCACCTTCATAACAAGCATCGTTCTGATCGCTTTTACCGTATGCATTGTCTACGTCGCTTTCAAGAAAGGGCTCGATCCGGATAATATCACGGGGCCGACGCTGGCCACGCTGGGAGATTTTATTGCGTTACTGGGTATTTTCGCTATTTCCGGTGCTGCGATCTACGTACTGGACGCTGTGGGGGTGGGTCTGTGAGCGGCACGTTCTATACAGCAGGAAAAATTGTAAGGCAGAGCCTGCCGTTGTTGATGCTTCTGGTGCTTCTCGAGATAATTGCAGGCCAATTCCTGAACACCAGCGAGAAGATCCTTGGGATGTCAAGCGTCCTTATGCTAATTCCCGTGGTCAACGGCGTGGGAGGTAATATCGGCTCCATACTGGGTGCAAGAATTACATCGGGGCTGCACGTGGGTTACATAGAACCGAAATTGAAGGATAGGAACCTCAGAAAGAATCTGCTTCTTTCCCTGGTTCTCGGAGGTTCGGTATTCTTAATTATGGGAATCATCATATTCGTGATCACACGTATTATGCACTTTGAGACCGATATATCCATCTGGAGATTATTGATAATCTTTCTAGCTTCAGGCGCAATTCTCATTACGGTACTGTGTTTCATCTGCGTTGCCAGCGCACTCTATACCTACAGGAAGGGTTTGGATCCCGATAACATAGTCACTCCCATCGTAACTAGTGTGGGTGATTTTATTGGAATTACTTCAATAATGGTAATGACATTACTAATTGGAATATAGATCATTCGAACGAATGGAAGGAAGATCCATGAAACGAAGAGGAAGAAGAAAAAAACTCGAGTTCAGAGAGATCGAGTACAAACCGACCAGTGTCAGGAAACTTCTGACGGAAATGAAGGACATATCCGAGCATATCATCGACCTTGCCTATTCGGCATTGATATTCGATAGCAGGGAGATGAAGGAAGAGGTTGAACAACTGGAGCTTAACATGGACGAGTATCTCTATCACATCCGAATGACTGCTATGCTTGCGGCGAGGTCCAAACAGGATGCTGAACAGTTGTCCGGGATACTTCAAGTTGCCTCGGCTGCGGAGGGCATCAGCAACGCTGCAGGGGATATCGCATCCATAGTGGGAAGCAAGAGCAAGTATAGACTGCTGTTACCATTCGTTCTCAAGGAAGCCGATGAGAAAATCGAAAGGGTCACTATACTTCCTGGGTCTTCAATGGCCGGGAAGAAGGTCGGTGTCCTGGGGGTGGAGGCGATAACGGGAACCCGAATAATCGCCATCAAGAGAAAGGGTTTCTGGCGATATCTTATAAAGGGTAATGTTCGTCTTTTCGAAGGAGATATTCTTATAGTTAGGGGCGTGCACGACGGTATAATTGAACTGAAACTCTACGCGTCCGGCCAGATGGATTGGGATACTTACAAGCGGGAGGTGAAAGAATGAACAAGACCTTCGGGAAGCTTTTAAAGATGAAGGACACTTCGGAACTTATGGTCGATCTTTCTTATTCCGCTCTTCTCTTCAATGACAAGGAGATCGCTGAAGAGGTATACAATCTCGAAAAATACATTGACGCACTATACCAGAAGATCGTGAGATACGCTCTCACCACTTTGTCCAAGGAGAATATGGATATGGCCATGTTCCTGATACGTTTGTCCACGAGTATCGAGGCTATTGCAGACAGTGCCATGGAAATTGCCGACGTGGTCCTTCGGGACATCGAACCACACCCGGTGGTCAAGATGAGCATCGAAGACTCGGATTCGGCCATTTTCAAGGTTAAGATAAGACCTGATTCCATATTCTGCGACAAGACCATAGGGAGCGTGGGCGTGGCAGCGGAGATCGGAATGTGGATAGTTGCCATTCGGCGGGACCGAAAATGGAAGTTCGGCCCTGATGAGACCACTGTGATGAAAGAAGGTGACATATTAATCGCTAGAGGTCCCCCTGCAGGGAAAAAGAAATTCAAGAAACTGGCCAAGGGGAAGATAAGGGAACTCTAGTGGATAATCAATCACCCATAGCCGGACCCAGTATGGACAAACCTCTCTCCCCTACCTCAATTAAAAACTTTTTTCTTGAGTGAGCGCAGCCCCTCATCTTCACAACCTGCATATATATATTAATATCCTGGTGGGCTTCTATGGTACCCATCTCGATGATACCATCAGCAAGAAAGCTTTCGTGACCGCCAAATGCTAGGGCATCGATTCCGAAACGCGATCTTTCCATAATAATGAAAGCGGTCATCTGCATGTCCCGCAACATCTCGAAAAAATAATATATTTCCCCGTTCATCTTATCCGGGTCATCCTCATACAGAGAATAGAGGGCGCCAAGTGAATCCAGAACGAAACAGGTATACTTTCCGTTAATCTCCTCATGGAAATACTTTATGGCAGACTCGATCGTCTCGATAATGTTGATCTTCTTCGAGCCTTCCTTAATTCTTCTCCTGATGTGAGTGTAATCTACGATTGTGAGATTTTTAGGAAGGTCCAGACCTAGAGACCTCATGTTCCTAGTGTGTGATTCTTCGGTCTCCTCCAGAGTGAAATATATCCCACTCTCGTCCCTTCCCTTGAGATGCTCGGACATGATATTGAAGGTCAGACCTGATTTCAGGGTTCCAGGCGTCCCAGTGACCAGCACAATGGAGCCAGGGTAGATGTCGTTTTCGAATATCTTGTTCAATCCAGGGATCGTATTGCGTATCATATTATTCCCTCTATCTGAATCCAGAAGAATAGTTAAATGTTATATGAGATAGTAATTAAAATCTGGAATTTGAACAATCTTTAATATACTTTTTGCTTCGAAGATGGTCCGTGGTAATTTTATTGCTTCTCACGGAGGAGCCAAACCATTCTCGTAAGGATTATATTAGACAATCCCATGATAAGAGAAAAACAGTAGTTCCTCCTGACCTTAATTCCAAGATGACCCTTTTCAAGTTGATGTAGATAATCTTCTGCTGTAACACATTTATCCGGGAATACAGTGACCACCGAACCTACGATCCGACGGTGATGAGCATCCGAACCGGCCGTTTTTAATATTATATTTTTGTCCCTTGCAAACTCATCCGCTCTATTATTACCGAAAGCACCATGGTTTAAAATTTCGATACCGTCTGCCAAACCCGCGATCCGACCAATGTCCTCCATACCTCTCACAACGTCGAAGGGATGAGCCACCACCGCCACGCCGCCATATTCATGTATATCGCCAATAATATCCTCGGCAGGTCTGAATGGTTCGATACCTTCTGGTATCCCATACCCGAGTATCTGTCCCTTTCCATCGGTATCGAACTCTTCGGCAGGAATAACAGTCAGATTAAATTTTTCGGCAAGTTCACTGGCCTCGAAATACCCCTTCATGGTATTATGATCCGTTATGGCTATTGCACTGAGGCCGATCTTTGCAGCCTCCATCAACAATTCTTCAGCTGTGGAAAGGCATTCGATCACCCCATTCCGGTTTGAATGGCGAGTATGACAATGCAGTTCAGCGTAGTTCATTGTATACCGACATTATTTTAAACAATTAGGTATTGATAGTTTACGGTTTACGGTTTACGGTTTACGGGTTCCCGGAACCGGACGGGCAGTGGACAGGGGAAAAGGACGGAAAAAATTGAGGTGCGGGATTAAAATGCGGTAGATTGCGAATCCTGGCAGCACATCATCTCGTCAGAGTCAAAACAATCCGGACATACCCAGTTATTGCAGGCAGGGCAGTAATTGATCTTCTGCATTATCCCAGCATTCCTAAGCTCCATGAGCATCTTGTCTTTCTCCTCATTGGTGAGCAGGAATTTCTCTGCAGGTATCTCATCTAAGGGTTTTCCAGTGAACTCCTCGAACAACCTTTTGGCTCCCTTGATACCACCATCCCCCATGACCATTTTGCTAACACGGCTCACACCGAATGTCGCGGCGCCCAACCCGAGCATCGCACCGGTCACACCCAGCATCAGCCATTTTTTCCATTTCTTATCCTTAACCGTACCGATATTACTACCACATGAGGAACAATCGTATATGAGGTGAACAGACAATTTCTTCTTTTCGATCTTCGTGGGACAGGGAAGCTCCTTGGATACTTCGTTAAACCTCATCTCCATCTTCATATGAAGATCACGGGTCATGCCCTTCAATTCCAGTTGACCCTTCAACACCTCGTCCGTTCGTCCCTGATTCCGGTCATCCAGCCACTCAAGTCCTTCCTTGAAAGAGTCCTCGTCCATACCCTTGGTGACAGTTCCGATATTCGATCGTTGTATAACGCTGTCCTTGATCTCAATATTCTGTAAATCGCCGGCTACTTCGGTCAGGTGAACGTCGCCGCTGCCGGTGTGTTCGATTATGGTTTGCACAGGTTCGATCTCTATTGTGAATCTCGTCCTTGCGACCCTGATGTCCCGGGTTTTCTTGATGGGTACCTTCTCGCTAACAGACCTCTTGGACTTCTTCCATCCCTTGATGGGTTCCTCTACTTCGTCATACTCGATGAAGGTACCGTTGCTGCTCCCCAGATCCTGCAGATAAAGCTTGTCCCCCTCCCAGAATATCCGTGTGTTGCCTTTCCCGCCGCTCATGGAAAAGTCAAAAGCACTCAGGATGTGCTCCCTGACCTCGTCTTCGCATATGATGCCCTTAGCCCCTCTCTTGATTGTCACGGATTCATCCACATCTATGACGGTGGTTCCGCTTCCACGGCCATGGTAAACCACCTTTGCTTTGAACCGTCTCATAGATCGTCCTCCTATGCGTTCTTCCAAAATATTCAATTAATTAAATGGCTGGATTAGTATAAATAATTAACTCATGGCCCTTCTCAATCTATCATACATGACGTCTGCGCTTCTCCACCTGTCTTCCTTGCGTTTTTCGAGAGCCTTCAGTATAACCGTGTCCACCTGCGGGGGTATCTCGGGATTGTATTCAGAAGGCGGCTTTACCTCTTCATTCGTTATCCGGCCCATGATGCCGATAGGGTCTTCATCCAGGAACGGGTTCTCGCCGGTTAGCATCTCATAACCTACTATACCTATCTGGAAGATATCGGTGCTCCAGTCAACGCTCCCGTATTTCTTTTTACTGATCTGTTCAGGGGCACTGTAGGCCAGTGTTCCCTTTGCTCCCACAGTCTTTGTAGTGGATTCCGATGCCATGAGCTTGCCGATTCCCCAGTCTGTGAGCTTGGGAATACCGTCTCTTGTGAAAAGTACATTTTCCGGTTTAATGTCCCGATGGATCGATGCCATGCGGTGGGCGTAGGATATAGCGTCCACTAGTTGAATGAATATACTCAAAGCTTCCTGTGTGGTCAATCTCCGAGAATCCATCAAACTCTTAAGACTGCCACCCTCCATTATTTCCATTACGAGGCAGGGAAACGGCTCAAGGACATATTCATGGAATTCCACGATATTCTTGTGGCTTAGGTTATTCCACATCTTTGCCTCCGATTCGAACTTGTCGTAAATAGAGGAATCAAGGGTCTCGTCGAGGAATTTTGGCATCTTTATGGCAACTAACCAACCGTTATGGTCTTCGGCCTGGTAAACCGTTGCGAATCCACCGCTGCCAAGCTTGTGAGTTATGGTATACTCGGGGATGGTATTACCCATTGAGGCGGAAACTTTTTTTGATGGACTTGAAGTGGTTACCTGAATTTTTTCAAGGTATTTCAGGGTTCCAGACCCTTGGAACCCAACCCTCTCCGTGGGAGATGATCTTTGTTGATACAATTCATTTCCCGAAGTGGGTGGGGGAGGGGTAGGATAAGCAGAAGGTGGTGTTACGGGAACAGAAATGGGTGGAAAATAGGGTGGAGCATGTGAAATACTTCCCTTCAATTTACGAGAGGAAAAAACCTTTATTGAATTTCTACAGTAAGAAATACTTCTCACGATCATTATTATTATCATAATGGGCGGCAGATAATTGAAACCGTACCATGCATTCTCCCAAAAATCATGATACTCACTAACATCATGATCACCATTTACATTGATAATGAATAATATTTTAAAGTATACTACGAGGATCACAAAAATCACTAATATATTACATATCAATCCGATGATGGAACCGGCCTTTCTCGAAAAGACCGGTATGTTTATAAAAGAACCGAATAACGCAATACAAGCAAAACAGAAAATTAGCCATAAAAAGGTGTCTACAAGAGACAGGTCGTCAATTGCAATCTCCATGTCCTTATCATATTCACCCCAGGAATTGAATATCATTGCAGTTGACCAATAGATATCGATGGTTTCATCATCCATTTCTAAATCATTTGAAACAATAGGCATTACATGAATTGAGGATATTGCGAGAATTGCCGTCACTATAAGTCCTTTGCTTATTTTATTGTAGCGTTGAGAGAAAACATGACTGAAACTGTTCAGAGGTGAACCCGACATGTGGCATGTCGCGTTCAATTCCTGATACTGGATATGGATCGATTTGAATGACATCTTTGCTATGATAATGCCACATATTAAAAATATCAAGGGTGCGATGACAAGTAAAAATGTATCAAACTCACTCGTTGAAGTGCTTAAACTTATGGATAAGCCTACAAATTTCGAAGCGGATACAATTAATAAGGCAGCGGTTGTAATGAGGAAAATCCCCCCAACAGACCGAAACAGTAAAATAATCCGTTGATTTGCAGGTTTTTTTGGCCATATAAAACCGAAAACGATCATATAAACCGAGAAAATCATTCCCAGTATTATTCCCCACCATGCCTGAAGACTCCCGTTATCCAAACTGTAGTAATTCTCCCAAGCATCTTCGGTAATGAACACATCATCCTCGTCATCGCTGTACCCTTTACCACTGTGATCGTAAAAATCCCATTGGGTGTAGGTGCTTTCCACACCATTGCGATCCCCAGCAGAACCTCTATCGGAATCAACTGAGCCATCATCACCGCTGTACCCACTCTCATCCTCACCGCTAGCGTCGCCAACATCGTAGTGAACCTCGTGGACGCCAAACCAGGGAACATATATTGCCACGAATAACAGGGCCAGGAACAGACAGAATAGGACGATTCCTTTCTTTCCGGTTCCTCGATTGACGGGACGTCTTGGAGGTACCGGTATTGGCGCTTGATTCGGAATGGGGTCCGAAAGTTCTTCCAAGGTTGGTCCTTTTCCTCCGAAACTCGTACCGCAATAGCTACATTGTGTAGCGTGATTCGCCAAACGGGCCCGACATTGTGGACAGGTAATCATGGATTCATCAACCAGCCAGAGTAAGTAATGGTTACGGCATTAATTTGTATATATAGCGATAAACCCTCCATAGAAAAAGGAGATGGTTTAAATTATTTTTGTATAGATTCTGAAGAATCTCCCTCTCTAGACAGACATTTCATCCGGAAGTCGCTTCAGTATTCCAGAACTGCTCGTTTTACCCAGAAGCACCCAAATATCCGAAAAAGGAACCTAGCTATGCTGAACGCTCCTCGTTTTATATAAAGGGAAATTCCTTATATAACAATTATACATATTGGTAACTTTGATATTGATGGTATACGAATGAAAAAAGGTGAACAGTCTGTATAAGCAAAGTAGAATCTATACAATAATGATCTGCCTGATTATTGGGAATATCTTCATAATTTCTACACCGGAAAGCGGGAAGGATAGTACTGCTCGGGCAGTGACAATCATCGTTGATGTGAATGGAGGTGGTAATTATACCACGATTCAGGAAGCGGTGAACGAAGCCGATCCAGGGGATACCATTTATGTAAAATCGGGATCGTACTCCGAACAGATTGTTATTGATAAATCACTCACTCTCATTGGCAGTGGAAGTGAAAATACAACCATCATGGGCGATTACCTGAACAATGTCATATTCGTAACGGCAGATAATGTAGTCATAGAAGGATTCTGCATAAGCCGTGCAGGAAATTCCGCGATATATCTCTCAGACGTGCAAGGATGTTCAGTGGTGAACTGTACGCTTACCAAGAATTCATACGGTATCAGTCTCGAAGAAGGTTTGAACAACGTAATTAGTAATAACACATGCACCATTAATACCTATGGTATATACGCACTTTCCACTTACAATAACACGATTAAAAATAATAATATCTCAAATAATTCTCATGTTGGGATCTATCTTAAAATGGCCAATCACAATTATGTTATTAACAACACATGCAAGTCGAATAACGGGAACGAAGAATCTCTTTTAGACGAGGAAATCAGAAACTGCGGCATATATCTTGTTAACTGTAATGAGAACATAATTTCCAACAACATTTGTACCTTGAACTACAACTATGGTATCCTTGCAACATTATCTGATTCCAACGAGATTAGAGATAATGTTTGCCTTGTTAACGGTTTCGGTATATATGATAATACTTGTCGAGATAACTGGATAGAAAACAACACCTGCGAGAAAAGCACGGTTGATGGGCTAATTCTTATGTTCTCCGATAACTGTACGGTTATGAGAAACACCTGCGATTCCAATTATGAGAACGGGATTCATATATTTCATTCGTCGTTCGCCCATGTATCTCAGAATAATTTATTAAATAATTACATCAATGGAATATATTCTGTTTACTCCCAGTGCAGCATCCGCGAAAACACTTGTGAGACTAATAAGTTTGAAGGTATAATAGTAATTGGCTCAGAAATAGATTTGGTAGACAATATTTGCAATTCCAATGGGAATAATGGGATAAATATCTATCAATCACAAGTCAATTCCGATGTCTCAAACAACACCTGTAACTTCAACAATTACAGCGGTATAGCTCATACAGGGAATTTTCCTCTTATTTTGAGTAATAGCATTTGTAATGAAAATGGTTATTATGGAATTTATCTGAGTTTCTCCTCTTTCGCCACAATAATCAACAACACATGCTCGGAGAATGGATATTATGGAATCAGACTTTCTTTTTCCAAAGATAACTGGATCGGCATGAACTCCTGTATGATGAACGAGGTTGGAATATATCTGAGCGAGCAATCCGTTGAAAATGACATTATCGAAAACGAATGCAGCATGAATGAAGCTGCCGGTATTTCCCTCGTCCGACGATGTAGTCTGAACAGCATTTCTCGAAACAAATGTTATACGAACAAGGGTGACGGAATCGCCCTTATTGCTTCCCATTGTAATATTGTGGACTCGAATGAAATATTTTCAAACCAGGCTAAAGGCATAATGGTTTCCTCATCAACCTCGAATATGATATTCCTGAATGATATCGGCGCTAACAAAGATTTGGGAATATCTCTCGGGAGCCCCTTAAAGAATCACATTTTTCAGAACAATCTTACAGGCAACAATGAAGGCTCTATACAGGCATATGACGAATTTGCCAGCAATATATGGGACAATGGTGTTTCGCGTGGTAATTTCTGGTCAGATTATTCAATCCGCTATTCTGAAGCCTCAATAAATGGCAATATTTGGTCAAGCCCCTACATTATCGATACCAGTGGCAGTTACCAAACCCAGGACAAATATCCATTGGTGTCATTCAAACCCAAGGATGATAAAACCCCCCCTTATCTAATGGAAGAGAACTTTATTGCCAATGCCTCTACCGGAGACCAATTCAACATTTCCATGACTATGAATGATAACGTTGGAGTGAACTCAGCATTTCTGGTATACGGCTTTGATGCTAGTGAATATTTGATGGAAACCATGGAAACAAGCGATGACAATAATTGGTACAAGGAAATATCGATCCCGGACAATGTGGCCTCTATGAATTACTCCTATCTGGCAATGGATGATGAAGCAAATGTTCTGTTGACCGGTTCGATGCTGATTTATGTAGACGACAATGACAAACCAATTGCCAAGGCAAGCTCCGATTCAGAGATATGGGAGGGAAATTTTGCAAAGCTCGATGGTGGGGGAAGCAGAGACAATATAGGAATCGTCAAGTATGAATGGATAATAGAGGATCACGACGGGGAGAGAAAAAAAGAGGGAATCGCCAGTTCGGCCACATTCAATTTTCCCGGTACCTATAAGGTAACTTTGAGAGTGGAAGACGCTGCAGGCAATTGGGACAATGATTCCCTGTTCGTCGAGGTGAAGGAATTTCCGCCCGGGGTCGAGGTCTTCCCGAATGAAAGAATCAATTGGTGCATTCCCATTCTCCTTCTTATGGCGATATGTATTGTATGCATAATTATCAGTTCCTTAATAAGACGTAGAAAGCGGAGGGTAAGATTTATAATAAAAGATTCCAAAGCCGAATATCGATCATCTGAGGTACAAATCCCTTCAGAAAAAGAAGTGGATAAAACAGTGAAGCGTGTAATCCGTAATAAGAAAAAAACGGGGCTGGGGAAAACAAAGCGTAGAAAAAAGTCACACTGACAAAACCATAAGGCCAGGGAAATGTTAGAAAACATTTAATAATCAGTTCTCCACGATACCCTAAGGTTCTAAAATGTATATTAAATTCCTCGGTACTTGCGGTGGAAGATTTGCCACCATATTTCAGACCCGGTCCACAGGTGGAATATATTTAAAGGAAGAGGAGACCAGAATCTCGTTGGATCCGGGCCCCGGTGCACTTGTCAGATTTCATCAGGAAAAGATAGATCCCACTCTATTGAATGCCGTTGTCGTTTCACATTGCCATATCGATCATGCCAACGACGCAGCAATACTGGCCGAGACCATAACCAAAGGATCGACCAGGCGAAACGGTGTGTTGATA
This sequence comes from Thermoplasmatota archaeon, assembly GCA_030740765.1. Lineage (GTDB taxonomy): Archaea > Thermoplasmatota > Penumbrarchaeia > JASLWR01 > JASLWR01 > JASLWR01. Next base: position 19,879 of record JASLWR010000031.1, on the reverse strand, counting down.
GCTTCTCCATCAGTCGTGAACGGGTATGGTGGTTCCGCACCTATAATACCTCGTTATTATCTGACGAAACTTGATCGGGTTATTTCTGTAAAAGCTGGGGATAGCTGTACCGTTGGAAACATTAATATCACGGCAACACCGGCACAACATACGGATCGCACCACCGTTGGCTATATATTCAACGGTAAGAATGGTAAAATCGGCTACGTCAGTGATAGCAGCTATTTCCCAGAGATGATCGAAATATACCGGGACTGCCGCCTCCTGATCATTTGCACCACGAGACCGCTAAATGCGAGGATACATCACCATATATGCACCGAAGATGCAGCTGAACTGGTGGCCGGTGTCACTCCGGAGACAGCCGTGCTGACCCATTTCGGGCTTAAGACACTGCATGAGGGAACGAAGAAACAGGCTCGATGGATCTTTGACAGAACGGGTATTCGGACAATAGCAGCTTGCGACTCTATGGTGATTGAGACAAAATACGGCATTCATGTGGATCGATGAGCCCCGTGGGTGAACCACTGCTGAGCCGTTTGAAAATCATACCAAATATTTATTAAAGAGGAGTCTTATAAAAGGAATGATTTATAATTACATGAAAAAGGACGGATGAAAAATGTTTAAAAAAGGAATTATAACACTGGCGGTTTTGAGTATGATAGTGTTGCTTGCATATCCCGCCTCAGCACTAGAGATAACAAAAAATGAAAAACCACTTCCATATGAAAAGGATGGAACCATAGAGATCGATGTATACATTGAGGTAGAGAACGAAAGCGAAATAGGCAAGTACATGATGGAAGTTGAGGAAAAAGACGGTTTTCAGTGGGTTGAAAGTGATAACGTATCCGTCACAATCGACACAGTGGGTGAGGGAAGGAGGCTGGTGGTAAAGGTGACGGGGGAAGACCTCACTGATGGGAAATATATCTTTAAATATCATATATTCCGAGTGAATAATGGAACCGAGGTAGAAGTGCGTTCGGACAATTTCGAAGTAGAGATAGGCAAGGGAGACAGCGAGGCATGCGGGGCCGTCTTCTTCGCCATACCGATCATTGGCCTGCTCGCTCTGGTAGCCTTCGTGAAGAGGGAGTGAACTGCTCGCTCCCATATCTTTTTTCTTTGACTCCTGAATCAATTATCTTCTGTTACGTTAGTCCAGAATCCATTCCTTTAACTTCTTTTCCGTCTCCGAAAGGAACGATTGAGAGCGTACCTTATCCTTAATGAACAGGGTTATTGTGTTCTGAACGATTATATTCTCAAATATGACCATGAATATGAGAATGGAAATCATCAGTCCGGGGACCGCTATAAGAAATTTTAACAGGGCCAGTAGAAGCGTTTGACCGGAGGTTCTTTCCACTACCAGTCTGAAAAGTATCAATATTGTTGTTGCTGTTATTAATATCCCGGTAAGGCGTTTTCTCAAACCCTTCGAGACATCGTAATCGCGGTTCCCACAGACTATCTTGGGGCCTATCATATAAAAAAGATATATGGGAAAGACCAGTATGGGTATCAGCGCGGCTATGTTCAAAGAAATATCGATCAATATCACCTTGTTGATGTAGTCGGAGGTAATAAAAGGATTCAGACCGATGTAAATAACCAGTAATGCTGTGAGAAACATCATGATCAAAAGTAAAGTAATGAATCTTCCGAACATATTTTGTTTTCGGGGCCGCGCAGAGATAGTCAACTTGTTTGTGTCAATGAATCGGGGAACGTTGAACAGGTATCCGATGATGTGGTATTTGGCATTTCCTCGCCATGGAACATTTTTTTTCCCGTAATTCCTTTTTGTAAGTGAATGTATTATATTTAACACGATCGGGGCGTAGGTAGCCATAAAAGCATAGATGACGTACACTATGGAGAATGAGATCAGAACGTGCAATAACATGTACCTGAAGGCAAGGAGTACAGCTGCGATCATGACGTCGTGGAACCTTAATATGTCAAATACCTCTGAAAAGTACAGGAACAGGATTATCACGCCGACATAAAGGAGATAGATGAGAAGGAGCTGTGAGAAAAAACGATAACGTTTCTGCTCCTTCCTGAGAACGAGGGGTCCGTATCTGAAGATCACGGGAACACCAAGCACGATAAGAGCGTAGTAGATGGAGGGGCGCAAGGCCCCCAAGACACTCATATCCCCCAAGAATACAAAAGTTAAAAGGAAACCTACGAATAATACAACGAGAAAGGTCATGAAGAATCTTGTGAACTTTTTCACGGCAAACCTCTTCCTTTTACTTCTTATAGTATGCTTGCTATAAAAGGGTTTTCACCCTCAGCGGGAATTACTGCAATTATTTATTCTTGAAATCGTAAAGTTGGTGCCTCAATTTCGGACTATTCACCTTTCAGGCGAAAGATTTATCTTAACTAAAAATCTATCTTTGAAAAAAACGATGAACGATGTGATTAAATGAAATCCGTTGCAATCATAACCGGTACCCTGAATCCGTATATCAAAAATTCGGGGAGCCGTATAGAGAATGTTAAAACACCGTATGGAAGTGTCAAGCTTTGCTGGAGTGATGATTTTTTAGTATTACCCCGTCACGGTATGGAAAAAAATATACCCCCGCACATGATCGAACACAGGGCGAACATTACCGCACTGGCCGAGATGGGTGTGGAAAGGATCGTGGCCTTTTATTCGGTTGGTTCACTGAAACGGTCGCTGGGGCCGGGAGAGATTCTTATGGTCGATGACTATATAAACCTGGGGGAAATCCCTACCTTTTTCAACAAGGAGATTCGACATATAACACCATCTCTTCAAAGCGCCTTTCGCGATGAGATCATATCTCTCATTGCAAATATTGGCATCCCTCACCGGGGACAAGGTATCTATATAAGGACAAGGGGTCCCCGACTGGAGACCAGAGCTGAGATATCGATGCTCTCCCAATTTGGCGATGTAGTGGGTATGACCATGTGCGGCGAGGCCACCTTGGCCCGAGAGAAAGAAATCGAATTTTGTCCAATATGTTTTATTGATAATTACTGCAACGGTGTCGTAGACGAGGAAATATCTTTCGAAAAGATCAGAAACCAGGCAAATAGGAATCGCCAGATAGCTGCCAGAATAATAAAAGAGATTTTCAAGTAAAGACACACCTGTTGGCGCCTGTAGGAACCGGAAGGTTCCGAAGGTGCAGCAATGCCGTAGGTATTGCGTAACGAAGTGAGCGTGTCTCACTGGACAAGTGGTGACTTGTCAAGTAAAGGTGACACATACTGGCTCACCAAACTTGTCAAGTGGTGACTTTACAAGTAACTCATCCCGTCGCGGAGAGATCCAAAAGGAAGGATTATTAATTATATTTAAATGAAAAATGCTTAATAATACGAGTCCGTTCCAGCCCTCCATGAACGGCGACGACGAAGGGGGAAAAAAGAATAGTGAAGAAACACCGGAAACCGAAACAAAGAAAGAAAAAAAATTCTTAGGCGGAGATACAGGTTTTGGGCAGGGCCCTACCGGAGGAAAATTTTCCTCATTATTGTCAAAAATGGGCCCACTCCTGAGGAACAAGGAAATGTTTTTCTCCATTCTCGATAATGCGATCATTCCCCAGGTAGACGAGGTTCTGGACAAATACCTTTACGGGGAATACCAGCGCCACAAGGCAAAATTTCTCTTCAGTTATTACACAAGCCTTACAGAAGCGGGATTCTCCCAAGAAATGGCCGAAAAACTTGTAGAAACACAGGCTGAGAAAGATTCCGCCATCAAGTTATTGTTTGAAGCGCTTCCCGATATAATTGACATCATAACCCAACTCTCGCCGAAGCGCCCCCTTGATGATGACGAGGAATATCTTTAGATCAGCACCAATGTCGGAGATTACGTGAAATATAATGCGACCGTCACCGTTCCTTTAATCTAAAACACTGTAACTGGACACTACCTTAGGGTCTTTTTTCGATACAATATATATATAATAACGAGTTTAGCGCCTCCTCTATAATAAATAATCACTGAAAAGATTGGTGGATGCTTGTGCCAAGGACCCAATACCAGCATTTTATAAACATTATCAGTTCCGACACAATACCGGAACCGCGCATGAGATGGCTCTTCCTCAAACTGTTCAGCCCGTCCAAGATCGGATTTGGAACCATACCATGGCCAGGGGGCAGGATATACAATTCCATCGTGGGAAACCACTGCGGCGTGGGTATGGGAACGATTATTACCGATTCCACCATTGGCGATGAATCGGTCATTTGTGCAAAGGCCGAAGTGACAGATGCAGTAATTGGTAAAGAATGTTTTGTTGCTGCAAACGCCAGGGTGACCGGTGAGATACCGGACCGGTCCTTCGTGACAGGGAGCAACAAGATCCGCAAGAGGGATTTCACTCCCAGAGATTCCAAGAGGGACATCGAGAAAGTGAGGTTCGATGGATACCCGGTTTGGGACTGGGAAGCCGAGATCAAAATGTACGGTATGGGCTGGATGCTTTCATTGATGCCACAGCACTTTTTAATCAATACCATTGCTCTCGGGTGCAAGAATGAAATCTCGAAAAGGAGACTTGCGTCCATCTATTGCAATGTTTCGAAAAGCGCCACCGTCCATTACTCTGCCGTACTGGACAGCGTCTTCCCGCGGGAGGTCACCATAAAGGACAAGGCTTTCATAGACCGGGACTGCCTGCTGTTGACCCATTCATTCGTTGACGAAGCCGGGTACGTATTGGAAAAAGGGAAGATCGTAGTTGGCGAAAAGTCAATCGTTGGAGCCGATTCAGTGGTTCTGCCCGGTGTGATGATCCCGGATAACGTGAAGATACCCCCTTCATCTCTAGTGACGGATTCCGGGCCATTTCTTGTATACGAGAACAGAAAACTGAGCTGGAAAGAAGTGATGATACTGTAATATCGTTTTAAAATAAAATTGATATTGCAGAATCTCATGGAATGTTATTACGGAGTTCGGCAAATTGAATAAAGAGGTAGTGTTATGCTTCACGGGACACGATGTTTCCATATAATCGGAATAATGCTTGCTACCGCTGTTATGTTATTGTTCTTATTCCCTTGTATGTTCTCTACCGCCTCGACAGATGTGGATAAATTTACCACAGGCACTCCACCCCAAACCATTACTTTTACAGAACCTAACAATCTTATAAACAGCGAACACGGCGTCACTCTCTTGAGTAAATCGGATGTGGAAGAATTCGACCTAGTAATTGAAGGTAAGGAAAATAACGGTTCCTACCCGTCTGGGCTTTCCCTGGACATCCTGGGAGGCGGGGGGAGCCCCGACTGGAACTACATCGGTGAGCTGAAGGGCGAAGTGGCCATTTACGGAAGCAATGGTGATCCATTGGTAACAGCCCTGACGGAGGCAAAGAGGAACTATAGAAATGTTATTTTCGAATTCTCCTCGGTCACCTCAGGTATTCTGGTCCTGAAGAGCCTGGCCATAAATTTTAATAAACAGACGGTAAAAACTCCCCCAATTATAAGTTCTGTGTCGCCCGAGAATGGTACGATCCATATCAGTAAGACGGATCCCATAACATTTAGCGTAAATGTCAGCAAATCCGAAAACATGGAATTGAGTTACGAATGGTTCCTCTCCGGAAAGAATGTGGCTTTCGATAAAATGTATATTTTCGAGCCCAAGAGCGAGGGGGTCGAAACGCTGGTTGTAAAGGTGTCAGACGGTGTGGAATACGTATCTTACGGCTGGACCATCTTGGTTGAATTCGAAAATCTCGTTCCTGTGGCAAATATCACTAGTCCGGAACCGAACGGAAAAGAAGTACAATACAGTTCTGGCATCCCGATACCCTTTTCTGCTGCGGGCTCAAGCGACCCGGACGGCAATCTCACCCATTTCAGCTGGATATCCAGCATCGACGGTGAGATATCCAATTCCGCAAATGATAAGCTGACACTTTCCCCCGGCAACCACGATATTACGCTTAGGGTTATCGATAACCAGGGCTCAGTCAGCACGGATCTGGTAAATATAAAAGTAGATGGGTCCCTTAGAGATGACGCGGAAGAACCGGATTTGGGATGGATATTATTTTTTATTTTTCTTGGTTTATTCGTCGTGACAATGGGGATACTGATCATTATTATTGCTCGGAAGACCCACCGAAATGTGCACTTAACAGTGGAGAAAGAGGAAGACCGGGTGATCGCTAAGAGAACTGATAATGAAGGTTCTTTGCTCGATGACAAAAGAGATAAACGAAAAAGCAAAATATCGGACAGGGGGGCCAATCGAGAGATAAAGATTGATGATTCGGTGAAATGTGAGGTCTGCAACAAAAGCTTCACATCGTTCGACAGCGCGTACCGATGCAGATGTGATTCCCTGTTTCACCCGAACTGCATCATATCCGACTGTCCGAGCTGTGGTAGGGACACTGGTTCCAGCCTGGAATCCGTAAATATAAGGCGGAGGAGGAATAAAAGAAATTTGGGAAGGTCAAGGCCCAGAAAAGCCCAAAGAGGTAGGACCAACTGGTTAAATGTGGACAGCGGAGCTGAGGGGAATCCCGTTGAGGAAGTTGAAGGTCGGCAAACTCGGAAAGAACATGGTGAAAATTCCTCAAAGTCGCTAAATGATATTTCCATGGTCCGGGTCGAATGGGTTGAAATAAGTTCAATTCCAAAGTCAAATATATGCATCCAGTGCCGAAAGATGCTTAAAAAGGGGTCCGATTCAAATAAATGTCCGAACTGCGGCAAGCTCCTGCACGTACTTTGCTCCCAGGGGCTCAACCAATGTCCGAACTGCGGAGAATAGTATAATGAAAAAGATAATTTCTGGAAATAAAAAGTACCCAACGACCTTTAGAACGGCAGTATGGGTCTCGGCGAAAGACCTCTCGATAATTACACGAGAGGTTTTGAATGAACTGGATTTTAAATTCGAGAGAAATAGATCGACCAAGAATTATTCCAAATTGATCATTGTGGTTCCGGTTCCCAGTTTCTCATACGTGTTCAGGTTCGACGTTAACGAACCGGTGCAATTTACCATAAAAATATACGATGAGAAACCAACACCGTCTGCGGAGGTTCATTTTATCGAGATCGAAACACTTTCACTCAACAATTTACAACAAGTTAAAAAATTCGTCCAGTGCCTGGCAAGCAAATTACCACGCAAACCCTGGAAGTTCTCCTTTTCAGATAGATTCCGTTATGCATTTGCAGCTCCCGAATACGTAAGCGCAAAGAAAAAATGGCGGATGATGGGTGTTGAATGATTTTATTTCAATAATCGTAAATACATTGTTGGTACACCAATAATTCAATCATGTGTCTTCGTCTTGCCGTTGAAATTCATGCGAATATACTCTTCTATATATTCGTCGGTGTCCACCGCACCGGGATCATCAATGTATCCGTCGATAAATGCATAGAGTATGGGGGATTGGTATACTTTCAAGAAAGCAGAAAGCTGGTAAAAGTAATCGGTTAGAACCATTTTTCTGGTGCCGGGTCTCTTCTTGATATATCTATGCAGTCTCTTCTTGTAAAGTTCCTCAGCCTTCACGATCTTCGTTGTATCAGTGAGGTCCATGTGTATTATGTAATTGTTCCTCTGCCTTCTCGGCCCGTCAGGTGAGTGGATTATTCCCACATCCTTCAGGCCGCGTATAATCCTTCTGAATGTCTCAAGACTGTACCCGACGCTCATCTCCGTCTCGTAATGTAATTTTTTCATAGTCTTGTGTATCACCTTATCATATTCAGAGAGCGTTTTTATGAGATTGACCATGTTCCCCATGACAAGGGTTCGAGGGAGCTTTTCTGGATGAAGTTTCCATCGAAGAGAAAATTCCAGGGTTTTCTCCAGAAATTTTTTAAGAACAGCGCGGTCGTCGAAATCGATATTTACCGGAAACAGATCGAATTTCGTGGTTCGCGTGGCGAATTTTTTCAACATTTTTTTCTCAATATCTCTGTTCTTGAAAAATTTGATTATGCGTCGTTTCAACTTTTTCTGATAATTCAGCATGGAACCGTCATTCCTGATCCGGATCAGTTCGGGCATGAAAAATTTATTCTTCTCACCCTTGGTGCCGAATTTCCAGAAGAGCTTTCTGTATGATGCTAAAATCCTTTTCTGCAACTCGACATCCTCAAAATATTCCGACATCCCCTCGGCGTCGCGTAGAGATGACCGTATACGATTCATGGACTCCTCAATGTCCGAATAGACGAATATAACCAGATCTGGTACAATGGCCTGGGAGTTTATCTCTAGTATCCAGTCCAGGTCGTGGAATTCCTGGAAGCTCTGATAAGCAAGTGACGAATATAAGTATCGCTCGGTGATAACGATTTGTCCCGCCTCCAAAGCCGGTTTTATCACAGTCTCGCAGTGGTTCTTCCGGTCGGCGGCAAATAATAAAGCTTCGGTCTCAGAATCGAAGGTCCTGTTCAAAATATTCTGTCTTATGAAGCGGCCAATGCTCTGTTTCGTTGGTTCGTGCGTCATCAGTATCGGGCAGTCCAGCTTGTCTTCCAGAAATTCCTTCAGAAACCTCTTTCCGATGCCCTTCCCGGATGCGTCTGTGCCCTCGATAGCGATAAAACAACTCAGATTTCCACTTCTCCCGTACCATTATAACCTTGAAATAGAATACACGCCGGGGGTTAATATAATTATCTATAAAGGGACTTGAATTACCCATTCTTTTCGTATTAAAAAAAAATCAGACTATATGTTGAGATATTTCCGGAGCTCCGCCGGTATACCCTCCTCTTTCACAACGGCTGCCTTCCGGGTACCACCACAAACATGACATTCACGGGTTCCCTTGCAGTACTTGCAACTTCCCGCTCCACCGCACTCCGGACATTCGGAGTTTCCCTTGCAACTTGGGCACTGGCCGGTACCCTTGCACACAGCGCAGTTTGAAGCATCTCCACCACAATAATCGCAGGTTCCGTTTCCGCGGCATATAGAGCAGTTCCCCACTCCGCGGCACATGAAACATTTTCCTTCGTCACCGCAGTGGACGCAAAGGCTCCTGCCTCGACATTCAGGGCATGTGACGAGATCAAACTCCACCCCTGCATTGGTGAAACAATCTTTGGCATGTTCGGCCATTCGCAGTTTCCTTGCACTTATCGCCCGGAAGAACCAAGATTCGGCTGAGCCCACATTCAATTTCAGAATCTTATCACATTGCCGATAGGCTGCCCTGAATTCACCATTATCTAGATGTTTTTGCGCCAAGGAGAGCATCTTGTCGATCTTTTCCTGTTTCGGCAAGTCGTTATTGCAGTTCACACAGTATAGATAAGATATCTCATTCTCAGCGCCACAGTATCCGCATATCTTCATTTTCCATCACCGGCAAGGTTTCTGATTGAATTTATCCAACTTTGTATTGACCACCAGAAGTAAATACCGGACATGGTTTAAAATTTTTTTTGCCTGGCTTCTTTTCATGAAGGTAAAAAAATGCTACGCTTCAACCATTTTTAGAAACAATTCATGGACTCGTATGTCATTTGTGAGTTCAGGGTGGAAGGCTGAAACGAGAACATTTCGCTGTTTTGCCATTATTATATTATTCCGGAAGGTAGATAGGACCTCCGCTCGTCCCCAAGACTTCTCGTAGGCGGGGGCTCTTATAAAGACCGCCGGAAATGGCTCATTTAGTCCTTTGATCTCAACCGCTGTTTCGAAGGATCCCTTCTGACGCCCAAATGCATTTCGCCGAACCTTTGCATCCACGAGACCTATCAAACGCGTTTCAGTCTTTCGGACCTGCTCGTCTCCTTCCTTTGCGAGCAGGACCATGCCGGCGCAGGTACCGAAAACCGGCATTTTGGTGTCCAGACAACGCTCTTTTAAAAGGTCGTATAATCCAAAATTCACAAGTAGGCGGTAGATAGTTGTGCTTTCACCGCCGGGAAGGATTGCAGCGTTGACACTTTCAAGCTCATCTTTATTTCGTATAGTAATCACTTCGTATTCATATCCCAGCGAACGAACGGCATTCTTCATGGCCGAAATGTGTTCGGATACATCTCCCTGCAGGGCAAAAACCCCTATCCTTTTAGGTTCCACGGGTCTCACGTTCCTGCGCCTTGAATAATTACATTTCTATTTATATGTGACCGAGGATTTCAAATATATTTAAGTAATCAAACCGGATTTGAACATAAAATACCCGTTAGAACATGTTTTTATCCATTCCTTTAATTATCAATATATTATTAACCTTCCAGGCTTGAAAAGATAGCAGAAATATCCTGGTACTCCTTGTCCATGATAAGGTTGATAAAATGAAACTGTCGATCATTATTCCAGCCTGGAACGAGGAAGATGTAATAGCTCACCGTGGTCGGATGATATCACGATATTTTTCGTATCATCGATGTTCAGGATAAAATTACATAATTTTGAGACATATTCCAGAACAATTCTCAGATTATCGTGATATGCGTTCCTGAGGCCGTCAAGGCCGTATTCTCTGCGAAACGCATCCATTGGAGTCAACGGAGGTAAATTCATTGCGGCCCGAACATCCCAGACATTTCGGAGAAGGCCAATTTTTTTTAATACATGGCCGAAATCCATCAGAAGTAGCTCAAAAAGTTTATTGTTTTTTATCCCTTTCACACCGTCCAGAATGACATTTTCATTCAGGTCCGGTCTAAGAAAACCCGTAGATGAAAAATTCCTGGAAAGATAGGGGGCATGGGGCTGAAGATAGTGAATGATGAATTTTTTTCCCTCAAATTTTCCGAATAGTTTTTTTGAAACTTCATTCATATCCTTCGGGTGTACCGTTCCTGCCATTGCGTCCCAATGTGATTCCCAAACATCGATCACCCTGAAAAAATGATCCGATCCGGCAAATCCTTTTACTTTTGATCGTGAATTAATATACGGATTCCCGGAAATGTATACGATGTCTTCATAAGATTTCTTGAAGGTCTCTACACGCCATTCGGGAGTACTGCTGCCCAGCGACCTCCGTTTTTCAAGTTTTCCGCTGAGAAAATCTCGATAGGTCCTGGCGAAATAGTCATACCTGCAAGCATCGAGAATGATCAATACGTCCCAATCTTCGGCCATCAGATCGTTGGATTGTACGGACATATCTGTCGGATTCTCCCAGGTTATAATTTTTAATAAAAAAATTTAATGTTTATGTAAGAACGCAGAGAAATTATTTGTACAGACCGAGCTAATCCAAATATCCAAGAGCTCTCAGTCTGTTCTTTACTATCTCCTCTTCCTCCTCGTTCAAGACCCCGTCCCCGTCTGCGGTGGATTTCTCCTCTTCTTCCATAGAGGAGATCACTTCTGTAAGAACATAAGTTACATACTCGGAAACCGATTTAAAATCCGTGTCCTCCATCCTATTCTTTATTTTCAAATAAAGAGTTTTTGGTATAGCCACTCGAGTATTGCTGTTAGTGGTTTTTTCCTTTTTTCTCACCATATCATTTCACTCCTTTTACCATGACGTGAGAACACATTATATGCAACAATGAATAATATCCTTCCAATACTGCCTAGAACCCTCGACGCCCCTGCTCCTAACAATGAGTAATTTACTCAATTGGAAAATATTTGCCGCAATTATGGATATCATACCTACCAATACCATATTCTTTTGGAACTTGGGTGCGATCTCCATAACCAACAAATAAATTCCTATTGCATATGCGATACCGGATATCGCGAAGGTGAAAATATACAGGCCAGCACTCTCTCTTAAAAAGTAGAAAAAAGATAAAACGATCCAAATACCTAGAAAAACTAAGCCGATTTTGGTTTTCTGTTTATGCGCCTCGTTGAAACTAGAGCTGTCTTTATACATAAAATAGGCTCCGTACAATACCAGGCTCATCAGGAGCAGCGCAATTATATGGAACACATCATATGATGTTTCGATTGTCTCCATAGTCTCAGAAAAACGGTCCATGGATCGGCCAGTCATCATACTTTTGATAAGATTTTCATATACAAATGAGCTGATAATACCAAGCACAATCAATGCAATGAGCGAGATGAAAATGATCTTTATACCTTTTTTCGTATGAACGTGAGTCATTCTTTCACAGGCCTTTGATGATGGTATATAATAAAGGTATCAATGATGACACATCCATCTCATCCTATAAATTCTTTACATTTCTGTTCTTAGCTACCAGGAGCAATGCATACGGGTATTTTAGACTTATGGTTGGTTATGGGCAGCCTTTCCCTTGCTCCTACTCATCTGATTACTAGAACGTCCTCTACAGGCCATCAGAGAGCATAGAAATTGAAAGTAATCGAACCAATGGGATAAAGTCTATAGTGTATGAGTTTTCTAACAGAGGACACAATACACAAAGATTTAGGAGGTATATTATGAGTGATGAGGTTGAATTCATATGGGAAAAAACTAGAAGCGTGATGTTCCATGAAACTGATAAAAGAATGCGAAATACATATTGGTCACCAATAAGGGCGAAAGTGCCCAGAGGATGGCTTTTAACATGGTATGATCAAACACAACGTAACATGAATGCCAAATCTTTAACCTTTGTTCCTGATCCAAACCATGAATGGCAATAGGTGAGAACATCTCAACAGTAGATTATCACGGCGCAAACCTATGCTCTGGTAATGCCTTTTGTTCTTGAACATCTGGTTGTGCCGGTGGTGTTTGTACCTGTGGCGTTGTTACCATTGGTTGAGGTGTCATAGCCTGCCCTGGTGGGATAGGTGCGGATGATTGAGGTTGTCTATGTTGATATTGATTTTGTCGAGTAGGTGGTGGATATTGTTCTCGTTGAGACACACCCATGGTATAACCCTCAGTATATCCCTCATAATAACTCTCAGCAGATTCATTAGATTCATCATTATTGTTTTCATGCGATCGTTTTACTGGTGGACTAGGAATATTCTCTTGGGGCATGGGATGGGTCGTACCGGGTGCCGTGGTATGTGATTCAGCGGGTGGTGGGTAGCCATAGTCCGCCTCATCCCACCTAACTACTTCACTCACTGTTTTCCTCTTTTTTCTCTTTACCATGAGAATGATCACGATGATCACGACAAGGATAATCACCAGAATCCCCACCGATAGCATTATGAAGCCGTTGCTACTGAACAATGAGCTATCGGTGGTCTCGGTTGAGGTTCCCGATTTACCCGGTTCCACGATAACGTTGTTGATGTGATATGCGTCTTCCAGTGAAAAGTCTGGCTCGTTTATGCCCGATGTATCGACATATCCTGCGAAGATGGTATATTTACCTGACGGCATGAACTCGGGGATCATCAATTTTGTGGTGCCCTTCCCGCTGGAAATGCTCGTTCCCTGGGCCATAAGTCCCTCGCCACCCCATTGTTCCCATCCGAATCTATTCTCCCATTCTTCTATATCCTGAACGCTGTTGACGGAGGCGGGGACCCAGGAAATGTATGGCATGAAATCCTCCGGGATGCCCGTCACCGTTACCTCCGTCAACCCACCTCGTTTCAGTTTCTCCACGCTTATCTTGATGGAGGAATCGTCGAAATCTATATTCGGGAGATCATCGCTCTCAAACCAGATATTCTCGGTCTCATAGGCGTATTCCTTTCCATCCAGGGTATTTTCCCGGTCATCCCAGCTCCACCCCTCATAATCTCCATAGACGGTCTCGAAATATGCCTGAATACTATCATAGGACCCGCTTGTACTGTAGGAGAACTTGAATGAGAATTCACCATCGATATCCGTAGTGACGGCCCCGTGGGCAATCACTTTAACATCGTTATAAAGATAATAATAAACCTCCTTTTTAGATATTCTCTGTCCGTCCAGAAAGACCCTGCATTCCAGGGTGTAGGGAGACTTCCCCGACAAGGAATCCTTCTTCAGAACGACGTCCATCCCGTAATCGTCTGGCTCGTCCCAATCACCATCCTCTTCGCCGTCCTCTTTCAGCTCGATCTCCCCTGAGAAGTACTGGGTCTTCCCGTCCTTCAGGACCTTGCCCCCTATTTCTAGACTGTACGTATCCTCTTCATAGGTGATCTCGAAGCTCGCCTTCCCGGAGCTGTCGGTAAGTTTTGTCGCATCTTTCCCGGATGAACGCTGCGCTTCATCCCAATTCAGCTTGATATCCGCATCTGAGACCGCCTTTCCATCCGCATCCGCCACATAGACGTCGAAAGTGCACATGGTCTGGCCCACCGATCCCTTGTTGTACCATACGGATAAGAAATCGATCTTGACGCTCTCGAAATCGCTGTCCGACTCCCCATAGATGGTGGCTTCGGCCTCTATATCGATACTGCAGCTCTCCTTGATGTTCTTTGGAACTTCCATGGTCGCTTCATAAATCCCGGTGCCCACCTTGTCGTAGGGCAGGTCGTCCTCGTCGGGCCCATCCTCCTCGTATGCCAGTTCATACTTGATATCGAGATCGTCGGCATCAGCCAGCCCACCCCCCTTTTCCACCTCAATACGCAGTGTGAATGTATCACCCGGAAACGCAGAAACGGGTGCATTTATTATTGTTACACTCACTTCCTCTTCAGTATCATCACTTGATCTGGGATTGAATGATTGACTGTCGTCATCCATGTTATATTCCGTATCGGTCTCATCGCTCTTTCCGTAGGTGGCATCCCCATAAATTGTCATTCTGTCGAAATCATCTGCATCACTGGTAAATATCTTGAAATCGCTCTCATATATTCCGGTGGATTTCTTTTCAAGAGTAATTTCCCGTTCAATCTCATCTGAATAATCTCCCGCTTTTATCGTGCAGTTAGGTATTTCGTCCGATTCGACATATTCTCCCTTGTCGAAAACATGCACTGTTACCTTTCCCGTATCTCCGCTGGAATAATCCTTCTGATCTAATGTCAGAAGCAGTTTCATACTATCGTTGTCAGCAGCTACATTCGGTAAAAAAACAGCAAGGATCAGAACGATCCCGCATATTAATATATGTGCATTTCTCATGTTATCATCTACCAGAATAATGTATAACCAAATAGATTAGTGTAGTATTTATTTATGTCGTTGATTTCTCCTCTACAGCGTGTTTTAGGCATGGGGTATTGTCTAGAGGTATCAGTAGACCTCTAAGGACCGGCTATGCTCTAGATCACTAGCATGCTGGGAGGGTGCATTTAGTCTAATAAATGAGTGCTTCAAGGGTGCTAAAATCAACGAGAAAACTAGTAAAGTATAAATAAGAAACTTGTAGGTAATAGGGCGTTCTCAGGATAATTGACCAATTGATCGAAGTTCGTTTGTTGATTGTAGAGTAAGCTGGCACCCACTAAAATATGGCATGGAATTAGTCAATTTAACCGGAAAATATAAGTATCCATAGAATCTTTATATATCTAAATGGAACTACTGTCGTATCTTTCTGTTTGGTGTATATAGGTTGATATTGAGGGTGACGAAGATGGAAGATAATTACAAATGGCTTATTCAGGCGGACCTTAGTGATTATGTAGGAGAATGGGCGATTATAGCTAGGGAATCCGTTGTAGCACATGGTCAAGACTTAGAAGAATTATATGAAGTTGTGGATAAAAAATATCCCGGGGAGGATAGAATTACTGTAAATGTTCCCCCTAAGGGAGTCTATGTATTATGAATGAAATTGAGTTTCCCTATGTCAAATTATTTAAAAAATGATAAACCACGACCACGCTTACCGATAAAAGTACAATATAGGAAAGGTTCTGAGAAAGTTTTAGCTCTAATAGATTCTGGAGCCGATTTTACATTTATACCTCGACATATAGCAAGTAAAGTAGGTTTAAAATTAAAACCAAAAAATATGATGGAAGTAATTGGTGTTGGAGGGAAGGTGGATGTTTACAAGACAGAGACAACTTTAGTTTTTATAATAAACGATGAAGAAATGGCTTTACCAAGAGTAACGGTATTAGTACCCGAAGAATCTAATTTTAGACATACATTATTAGGACGAGATACAATCTTTAGAGAATTTAGGATAACATTTGATGAATATAACCAACTTGTAACTTTTGAGAGAGTCTATCATTAAAACCCCATACCTTTTGTGCTTGAATATCTTATTCAAGGAGACTGATAGACGAACATCCCCTTAGCTCCAAACCTGATGAATCCTCAAGAACTTGTGGGGATAGGTACGATCCTTGAACCATCTCTTTCCGGTCAATAGCTTATCCACCTTGTAAGCTGTCATCCTTGCGGCCCGGTGTCCTGGTGCATATTGTCAATGATGCGTACTTCGCAGCTTGACAATGTTCGCGGAATCGTGGTCGCGAAGGGCCGATTCCGCTGAATCAAAGATATAGTATACCCCCGGATTAAGTTCAAACAAAAAAAATGATGGGCCAGCCCGGATTCGAACCGGGGACCTCTCGGTTATCAGCCGAGTGCTCCACCATGCTAAGCTACAGGCCCATTTATGAACGCAGTGAGTAAATGGTTGCCTGTCAGGTGTATCTTCGATGCACCGTTACAGGCCCATTTATCAATCTTCAATATCAAATTCTGCGGCGGAATCACAATAATACGATAAATATATTTTGGTGTTGGATATTGTCAATGGTGAAAAGCTCGACGAAAAATCGAGGTTTTCAGCTTGACAATGTGCGCGTAATCGGGGCCCGTAGGGGAAAGTCCCGATGATTCAGGCGTATCTATTTGATGCGCCGGAATGCAACGAATGCCCGGAGGGCCGATTCCGCTTCATTATTTTAAATTAACAATCCTAGACCGATCCAGGGCTCAGGCACGATATCTAGATGGACCTTACGATGCGGAATCCCAGGTACTTGTACCGATAACCTGCACCGTTCCGGTTCCTATGAGCGGTCTCGCAATGTTCCGGATCATGTGTCCACGTGCCTCCGCGCCTGACCCGATTCACATCACCTCCACCTTCCCATGCCCGTCCGTCAGCGGGAGCGCCGTTGAAGTTGGGATGCCAGTTATCCTGACACCATTCCCATATATTACCATGAACGTCGTATAATCCCCATTCGTTCGACCGCTTCAATCCCACAGGATGCAGCTCACCCACATCCCAATCCTCTCCCAGCCATGCATACAGGGGTAACTTGCTTACGTCGTCGCCAAAACTGTAGCGTCCGGTGCTTCCAGCTCTCGCGGCAAATTCCCATTCGGCTTCAGTGGGAAGTCGGTACCTTAGAGAACCTTCCAATGCGTTGAGCTTCATTATGAATTTGTGGCAGTCGTTCCATGATACGTTCACAACTGGTAGGTAGTCACCCTTTGGATAGCTGGGATTGTTGCCAAGAACCGATTTCCATTCCTTTTGGGTGACCGGAAAGATGCTGATATAGAACGGTCTTCTTATATTGACCCTGCGAACCGGTTGGGACTCCGACCACCTTTTGCTGCCCATTATGAATGACCCAGGAGAGATCAGGTTAAGTCTCATGCCGATGGAGTTCACCAATTTAGACGATGGTCTGCCATCGTGAGGTTCTATATACTAATCCTCCTTCTCCTCGGGTTCTACCTCTTGTACTTCCACCGAAACTACTTTCTCGACCTTGGGTTCCTCTGGTGAGCTCACTTTCCACCTGATATCCCGGATCCTGCGTAATAGTTCAATCCTCTCTCTCATCTTCTTTCGACGGTCCTTCTTATCCTCAACGGTTCGGACCCTCTCATTGGTTTTGGTGCCGGTTCTGGTCCAATCGTCATAAGGGGTTTCGTCCAACTCATCCGTATCATCAGGCATTTCCACCGGGGCAGACCGGACCTCCTCCTCGGGAACTTGAGCTTCCTCGAATCTTACCTGGAATTTTTCCCAGCAGTGGATACATAGTGGTTCAAAATATTCGCTGAATGTCTCCTCGGGAATATTATGGTATCCTATCTCGGTTTTGGCCATATTAGCGCATTCCAGACAAAAATTACGCTCACAACTGCGGCATTGCCTAATGACGATCTCTTCATGACTGGTTGAGGTTCCATGGATTCGGTCCAAATGTTCAAGTTCCTCCACATCCTCCCCCGTTTCATCTGTGCCTTCGAGCATCTCGTCCAATATCTCGTTGAGAGAGATCCTTTCCTCCTCCGTTGTCTCGGCTTCCTCTTCCACCACAGGCGGCTCCTCGATCTCCTCGCGGATCAATTCAAGCACAGGTGCTTCCTCTTCCACCACAGGCGGTTCCGCTTCTTCCTCTACAGGCTCCAACTCAGGAGGTATCTCCTCCTCAACAGGCTCCTGATCAGAGAATCCCCGGAAAGGCATTATTAGTGAAAACCTACCGTATTTTTCCAGGTCCCTCGATATGCGCTCTTTTTCATACAACGGGAGTATCTCTCGTATCATTTTCTCCTTCTTTATATTCTGTTCGAACTCAGATTCCTCGATCTTCTCTTCCGATACGGTATCCTGTCTTTTTTTATCCTTCAGATCCTTTAACAATGCATCGATAGTTTCTCTTACTTCCTGGTCACTACCCTCGCTTTCCTCGGACTCCACACCTAGGGACTCCTCTTCGCTCTCCATGGAGGATTGGTATTCTTTCTTGTCGTAATCGATCAAAGGCAGCGTAGATGAATCCAACAATTTCGGTTGGGATTCCTCCTCAACTTCACTTTCAGTGTCCGGAGAGGGGACGTTTGTTTCAACCGTTGTTACTCTCCACTCGTATTTAGAGGCTTTTTGAATATACTCCATTTCCGGATTCTCAGGTGTATCCTCGGTTTTAATGGATTGTCTGCGTTTCTTCTTGACATAAGCCCTGATGGTCTTATTCAGGCCCACAGAAGGATCAAGATATTGATAGACATATTCAAGACAATCAATACAAAAAGCTCGAGCCGTCTCATCCCCTTTACCGGATGGATCGTTTATTGTTTCAGAATCTGAGAGTTCCTTTCCGCATCGAAAGCAATATGCCGAAGAGATATCTTTTCTAATATCCGACCATGGAGGGACCTCGATTTTATCATCGAGATGTTCCTCTTCGACAACCGTTTCTTCAGGTACTTCCGGCTCGATCGGATGTTCCTCCTCCATTCTTTCAACCAGTATTGCTTCTTCAACCTTTTTTAGGATTCGAGAGACCTTACCATCGCATAATGGGCAAAATCCACGAACGGAATGACGTCCGTTTTTCAAAGTAGGGAACGCGGGTTTCTTTACAGGTACCTTTTCCTTACATCTCAAACAATATGCATGGTATTCGCTCTCATGGCTTGCAAGCATTTCTTCAAACACTTTTTTTCCGACGATTCTTGAAACTTTACCCTTGCACAACGGGCAGGAACCCCGGATGGAACGCCGACCGTTCTTGAGCTTGAATAAGGATGGATCATCCACCGTTATCCTTTCCTTGCACCTTAAACAAAATGCCCCGACCCCACTTTTTTCTCCGAGCATTTGCTTCACAGCATTTTTTCCGACGATTCGTGATACTTTCCCACTAAATAAAGGACATGAACCTCTAATGCTACGTCGGCCGTTCTTCAACTTGAAAAACGTGGGATCGTGTATCGGGATCCTTTCCCTGCACCTTAAACAGAAAGCATGTATTCCCTTATTCTCCTGAAGAAGCATATTTCCAAGGGAATTTTTCCCAACTATTCTAGATACCTTTCCGCCGCAATCCGGACATATGCTACGAATGGACTGACGGCCGTTTGATAGGGTAACCAGGGTGGCTTTTTCGATCGGTACCTTTTTTTTGCAACTCAGACAGTAAGAGAGTAGCCCGGATTTCAAACTTACTGGTTCTTCTGTTGACTCTGTACTTCTCTCAATAATCAATTCAGATTCCGGAGCCATTTTCCAACCGCCTCCCCTGGAATCCTCGAATCGTGTTTGGCCGAGATCACTTTCGTTAATACTCTTTGTA
>JASLWR010000030.1 GCA_030740765.1 Thermoplasmatota archaeon | reverse complement strand
TTCCCCGGGGTGCCTGTCGTCTGAAACGGTCATGGTCCCGGTATATGAAAAGACGTCCCGGAGATTTTCCAGGTTCCTTGCAGCCGACCCTTGCCTTACCTGTATCTTCATCCCCAATCGAATCTTCTCCAGTGCCTCGGTGAGAGTTGAGCACTCGTGATCGGTGCTTATTCCGGCACGGATATACTTTGATAAATCCATTCCCGTGAGCATGGGTGCGTGACCGTCAACGGGTTTGCCAGCTTTCTTCGCCGCCTCAATCTTAAGAAATACCTTGCTGTTCCCCGATAATACTCCCGGATAGTTCATCATCTCGCCCAGAGCGACGAACTCATTCATCTTGATATATTCTTTTATATCCTCCGGACCCAGAGATGCCCCGGATGTCTCAAAATTCGTTGTCGGGACACAGGATGGCACTGTGTAATAGATATTGATAGGCGACCTTAAGGCGTCTTCAAGCATAAATTTGAGTCCGTCTTTCCCAAGAACGTTTGCGATCTCATGAGGGTCGCTTATCACCGATGTAGTCCCGTGGGAAACCGCGATCTGCCCGAATCTCGATGGAGTAAGCATGCTTGATTCAATGTGTATATGCCCGTCTACTAATCCCGGTAAGATAAATAACCCATTCAATTTATCCAGATTATCCACGCTCAGAGGCACAGGCGGACCTGTTCTCTCCACATATTCGATGATCTCACCGGAAAAACCGAGCCTCCCAGGATAAACCTCTTCGCTTATCACGTTTACAATATTACCTTCAAGCTCTATCATCGGACAACCTCTCCCCGGATCAATCGTTTCCGTATTTTTCGAACCAGTTATTTACGGCGTTTTCGAAACCTTTGATTATCTCGCGGGAATCTTTCACATCCCTGCCCCTCATCACAGTTTTCCCGTTGCATATGACGTATCTTATGGCTTCCGGTGAGGCACTGTAGGCCATCTTCGAATGTAGTGAATGTCTTCGAGGAACCATAGATTCGTGTTTCAGGTCCACTAGTAATATATCCGCAAGTTTACCTTCCTCGATGACACCGGAATCCAGAGAAAGGGCGGCGGCGCCGTTGGATGTCGCATAGTTCAACAGGGAGTCCGCATTGCAGAGCGTTGGATTCTTGAAGTAGTTTTTTGCCGAGAGCCCGGCGAACTTAATGGTATCGAGCATCGACAATGTGTTATTGGATGCCGCCCCGTCAGTTCCAAGACCGATATTTATACCTTCTTTTTCCATCCGGGGTACATTCATTGTCTTCCCCACGGCCAGTTTCATGTTTGATACCGGGTTATAGGAAACGTTCACATTAAATTTTGCCAGCCTTTCTATATCGCGCTGGTCCGCCCATACGCAGTGTGCCGCTACCAGGCGGGGTTGAAGAAAATTTATCTCTTCTAGAAATTCTGTTATTTCAATACCGTTCTCACGCTGGAAATTTATTTTTTCCCCCTCGGTTTCCAGCAGGTGAAAATGTACCGGTATCTCCTTTTCACAGGAATAAACGGCAACCCATTCGAGGATCTCCCTTGAGCAGCTGTACACTGCATGTGGACCAAGTGCAGGGTATATTGTGGGTCCTATCCTTTCCAAGGCTCTTATATCTTTTTTTGCTGTCTTTATGCTCTCTTCGAGGCCAGTTCCTGTGAACTTGTCCAGAAAAATCGAACTGATGAAACCCCTGATCCCCATTTCATCTACGGCCTTGGCTGAACTTTCGGGATGAAAGTACATATCCATGAAGGTGGTGGTACCCGTGCGTATCATTTCTAGGCACGCCAACTTTGTTCCCCAGTAAACGAGGTTTTCGTCAATATGCGCTTCCATGGGCCAGATTCTTTTGGTCAGCCAATCCTGGAGATCCATGTCGTCGCCCCATCCCCGGAATAGGGTCATGGCAGCGTGGGTATGAGTATTTACGAAACCCGGGAGTATCGCCATGTTTTCAGCGTTAATAACCTCGTCGGTTTCAACTGATACAGACCCGATCTCACGGATCCCACCGTCCTCAACGTAGATGTCCCGTTCTCTGCCTTGATGAAGCGCGTTTCGTATGAGTAAAGACATTTGAATTTCCTTGCAAGTTTATTGAAAAAATCCCGTTTTATCTTATATTTGGGTGAGAATTCGGACAATTAAGGTATGTGGTGATATTTAAATTTTGATTTATTTTTAAATTCGAAAATACATTGCGATAAGTTCAAACATAGATTGAACCGGAGAATTAACTTTGCTGGAAAAGACTTTAATCAACTGTCGAAGAACATTCGATTCCCTTGATACTCATAAGGAACAGGATCAACAGCGGAATGCCTATGATGGTTACCAGGAGTCCTAAACTTACGGAAATTCCGTGATAATATACGTAAAGTAAATAATTCCCAAAGGGAACATCAAGAACAGATAAAGCATATTTTTGTAGGTCCTACCTTCAGTATATGGTCCGAATGTCCGCTTTAGGAGAGATCGACTCTGCCGTTTTTCCATTCTGCTCCGTCGTTTCTTTTTGATACTATTGTCCTGTTTTAGGTATTCGGCGGCTACGACCTTCGGCGATCCATACTGCCGGATTGCCAGTTTTACTGCTTTCTCCTGTTTCGAATACTTGCCTCCGGCCATGAGATCTCCGGCCATCAACGTCAAATGTTCTTCGGCATCATCGAGAGCGTCAGCGACAACTGCGGGATCCGCCTTTGCGAGAACCTTTTCAAGCTTTTTTATGTAATCCTTGATGTGCTTATCTCCGGCCATTTGTCTTTCCCTCCAGTATAAGGTCAGTGAATCGTTTAGTTCTGTTCCATGTTTCGGTCCACATTTTCAGTTTCTTTCGTCCTTTCCGGGTAATGTGATAGTACTTTCGAGGTGGACCGGACTCCGACGCCTTGATCTCGCTTTTCAGCAAGCCCTTCTTCTCCATCGTTCGTAGTACCGGGTAGATCGTTCCCTGTTTCAATTCTATGTCCGATTTTCTTTCTCCTTTCATCTGCTGGGCTATCTGGTAGCCATACATGGGCCGCTTTGAATTGGCCGTGATCGCCAGAAGTATCAAGGAGATGAGACCTGTGATAACATCTTTTTCGAATTTTTTATCCCTGGTATCGCCAGGGACTCCCGCATGGACCATTCCTATCAATCCCGTGATCATCAATTGTTGCCCAGGCAGGACCAATCTACCGATATCCCTCCGACTTTTGTTAGATTTATTCGATCCGATCAATTCACCACCTCCCATGGCTTCTCTTCGGTATTAATATAATCGATCCCTGTCAATTCAATACCACCATTACTCGTCTTTATAGATAGTTTCGGTCCACCGTTCCCAAGTGTTCCCACAAATTCATCCTCGGAGACATCCGAAATATCGATAGTAATATGGGTGTCTATATCACCATTGGAGGTTTCTATCTTGAGTCTGGCATCGAGATTGTCGGGTATCCACACTTTAACGTGTCCGTTAGAGGTCTGTATGACAGTCCCCATGGAACTAATATTATGGAAATTTGCAGAAATTGGGTCGTTGGAAGTGATTAATTTTCGGACGATCTTCGTATGGTCGACATTTATCCGGCCGTTTGAGGTCCTCGCTGTTGCGGTCCCGTTCACATATTTGAAAGTTATCGGGCCGTTTGAGGTTTCTCCGTCTACATTTCCCCTAACAGCATTGGCGTAAAGTTCGCCGTTACTGCTCTCCATGATTATATCGCCGGAATGATCCCTTATGGAAATCTCACCGTTGGACGTTGTGGCAGATAACGTACCCCGTGTTCCAGTGAGCTTAATTCCCCCGTTATTGGTCTTCACTTCGGAAACCGTTACGTTTACAGGTATCCTTATTTCGAAATCCACGCTTACCCAAGCGAACCAGTCTATATAGTCGGTTTCCACCAGGAAATCCGTTCTATTTGTCACCTTTATCTTAACCTTTTCAAGCTCGTCCTCTCCGAAAAGTGTTATTTTTTGAGCAACTACCTCAATGTTTTCCTCGTCCCAGACAACTATGGAAACATCACCGTTCTTCCCTTTAACATGAAGGTCGGTTCCGTTCACGATGGAATAGATTTCCTGAAATGTATCGGTTTCCTGATTAAAGAAACCGAGATTTCCAGCCGAAACGATCCAGACGATGCTGACCAGTATCAATAGTACAGTAAGAATTGCGAAGGGCTTGTTTTTCTCTTTCATTATATCGACCTTTTTTGATTTTTTCGGTACGCCCGGGATCGAAGGTCCCGGGGCGGGCGAAATCGGGTAACGTGTGCTGCACAATACTGCACACTTTACAGTAGTGTAAACTACATAGTAGTATATAATCTTTATTGTTATAATCCAAAAAGAATATTCAGTTATATTGGTGACTAAGCACTGTAAGTAACTGTATCTATTTTATTTCGTAATACTCGTATTCCACGGATAGAGTCCAGTCATTTTCAGTATCGGAGAATGTTCTTCGTCTTCCAAAAGGATTCGGTCCGGTGGGCGTCTGATCGCCGCAATCACCGCAGATTATCTCTATCTCATACGTTCCGGTTCCCTCCGGGTCTGCTGGGCTGGTGGGAGCGAAATTCAATTTCACTTCCAGATTCCCATTGTCAGCGGGACCGTCGTCTGAGAAGGTGCCATTGGGTGCGGTAACATTTAAGGTAAATGAATCTGGTTGGTTATCATGCAGGGCATCCGCGTCCGGTTCGTCCGACCACACGAGGGTGACTGTGATGGATTTCACCATGGATTCATCTATGATTACTGTTTCCATGCTTTCGGAGTTTTCATCTGATCGTTCCGAAAAATCGTCGAACGTTCCCGGTATCACATTATAATCATCGGGATCGAACACCCATTTTTTATCGTCATCATCATCGTCAGGCGGAAAAAAGACATTGGTTCCCATAGCGTAGCTGCCGATGAGAACGATGGGGATCAATAAGGCGGCAATAACCTGGGTTGCTCTTTTATCGAATATTTTAAAGAGGAAAGGTTCCTTTCCAGCTGTTTTATCCTCCAATTCCTCCACTGAACGGCACTTTTCCATGGCTTCGATCTTCTTTGCTCTCCCTATGATCTCCTGGCCCCAGGCTTTATAATATACGATAAATAAAATTAATATCAAAAGACCGAATCCCATCAGGATTCCATAGAAGAAATGGGGTCTGGCCAAGTTAACGCCAACAGCACCAGCTACAAGACCGAATATCAATGCTCCCCCAAAGATTCCGGTGAAGGATGCAAGGAAATTACATCCGATATAGGCTGATACTTTTTCTTTGGGTGCCAGTTTCGATACGAAAGCAAGATAACCGGGAGCCACCATAAATTCCCCAATGGAATAAATTACCATTCCCAGAAATACCAACGGCAGTATTTCCAGGCCGAAAGTAATCAATGTCAAACCTATTAAATATACAAATATGCCGCCCATTAACAATTTTATGGATTCTATCTTCTCGGCAAACTTCGATAAAGGCACGCCTAAGAGAATAATAGTACCCGGATTTATCACTCCCAGAAGAATCACTGGGAGCCAAAGAGGTAAAAAGTGGTATCCGTACATTATCAAGATAAAAGGTGCCAGGGTCGTAGAATAGAGCGCCCAAAATCCTGCAATAAGCAGCATCATAATTACGAATTTTTTATCCTTGAATGCTGTGGCAATATTCGAGGTCACATTTCTTAAAGTCTTTACCTGACCGCTTCGGGGTACCTCGTTAAAGATAAGAGAAGCGATTAGAATGTTCACCAAAAAGTATATGGCACTGACCCTGAATATCCAGGCAAATGCAGATCTTGGAATGACACCGAACAGCATTAATAATCCCCAGGTCAATGCAAAGAAGGTCGCGGCAAAATTTACGATCCAATAATAAATGCTGTAGGCAACATTTCGATCCTGTTGTTCCGTTGATTTGGCAATAGTTGAAGATATTAGTGGTTTATAGCATCCGATACCAAACCCGATCAGCATCATTCCTAAGATGGCCGTGATAGAATTATAAGAAAAAGAGAGGAATACATATGCGCCTGTTAGCACTGCAAAACCAAATATCATCTGTCGTTTATAACCAACCTTTTCAGCTAAAGCGCTGGTAAAAATTGGCATTGCATATTGGAACGGATACATAAATACAGTAAGCAAAAGACATAGTGACATTGGCAATCCGACATTCCAGTAAAAATGGACGACCAGGATTGGCATCATGGAATAGTATGCCCCTCTCTCGAGCAGTTCAAGACTGAGAACTACCCAGTAGACCTTCGGGAACTTTCTATAGAAATTGGAGATGCGTCCGGCCATTATCAAACTCCTTGGAATAAGGGGTATATTTCAATCTATATTTAAAAGGATGTAAAACACTTCTGAATATCGTCCGATATCGATATTATTTGCCGTTCAGAAAATAAGTAAAATAATAATGAAATCCATGACGGGCCGGATATTGTGAACTCCATTAATCAGAATTCATCTAGGGTAGACCCAACACTCGTCAACTCTCGTATAGTTCACTATTTCGTCTTTAGTGAAGAAATTGGCGATCTCCCTCTTTGCGCTCTCCCTTGAATCGCTCCCGTGGATAATGTTCATGGACAGATCCATTGCAAAATCGTCCCTGATTGTTCCCACGTCGCTCTCCACGGGGTTGGTCTGCCCCATGATGGCTCTCGTCACTTCCACGATGTTCTTCCCCTCCCAGACCATGGGAACCACCGGACCTGAGGTAATGAAGGCTACCAGATCCTCATAGAAAGGCTTTCCCACGTGTTCCCCATAATGCCTTTCCGCCAGTGCCCGGTCCATCCAGATGAATTTCATTGCCACCAGTTTCAATCCGCGCCTCTCAAGGCGGCCGATTATCTTTCCTATCAAGCCTCTCTGAACTGTATCCGGTTTAAGCATTAGAAACGTGCGTTCCATCCGTACACCTCCTTATGATAAATGATTTTCAAGGGAGTTTTAAGCTGGGGAAGGAGAATGAATTACCTTTTCGGTTCGTATTTTTTCGTCCACCGCACCCTTCTGGGAAGACGTTTCAATTTAAGCATGTTCTTCTTGCATTTATTCGTGCAAAACTGGAAAGTCGTTCCATCGGTCTTCACAAACATTTTCCCGGTGCCCGGCTCGATCTTTTCACCGCAGAATGAACAAACCTTTGTCTTAACCATAAATAATCACCTCAAGAGTATGTTTATCTGCTGGTAAGTTTCCTTGCCTCACGGGCCGTTTCTCGCAGGAGCAGTACATCCCCTTTTCTTATGGGTCCCATCACGTTTCGAGTGATGATCCGCCCCTTGTCATTGCCTTCCAGAACACGCACCTTGACCTGATGTGCTTCACCAGTCATTCCGGTCCGTCCAATTACCTCAACAACCTCTGCAGGACTTCCTTCAACCATGTTTCATCCCTCATGCAATATTAAAAATAATTATTTTATTAGGCTTTTCACATTGTTGCTGAGTTCTTCCAGAAGCACTCTTGCCTTTCCCGGATTGACTATGGCGACGGCGCCAGTGGATACGCCGAGACCCGCCGCATAGCCCAGTTCTTTCTTTCTAGGAACGTAGGCAAATGGAATGTTCTTTTCCTTGCATAGGTATGGAATATGAATGAGAATCTCTGGTGGGGATACGTCTTCAGCCAGCACCACGAACTTTGCTTGGGCGCGCTCAATCACTTTTGTGACCTCGTTGGTCCCCTTCTTCACCTTGCCGGTGTTCTTTGCCATTTCTACTGCTTCATAGGTCCTCATTTTCATATCTTCGGACATTTCAAATAATACGTATTTTGCATTAGCCATCTATAAACCTCCTTTGGGATATTGTCAACAGTGCGATCTTTCACCGTTGAATATCATCCTTCATCAATCATCGGTTTTAGTAAGTAAATCCAAGTAAGATTTCCATAACCGTTCGGCCCCCTCAATAAATAGATTGGTATTAAAACCTTCTTATGAAATAATCGACAGCCTTCACATATTCAGAACTGCAGAAAGCTAAGCAAGTATAGTTACGCGGACCGTCGAATACCGTTCAGATGGTGCGAAATTAAAAATAGTTTGATATTATTTTACCCGCACGATATAATGCCCACCATATCAATGAGCTTTAAGGATCTTTGTGAACTGCTAGGAACTAACGTGGAGAAGGAGCAGTTCGTCGAGAAAGTGGCGATGCTCGGTTCCGACGTCAGCAAGTGCGAAGGTGATGAGCTTGAAATAGAATTCTTTCCGGATCGGCCCGACCTATACTCCGTGGAGGGGGTTGCTAGGGCTATGAGGTCTTTCCTGGGATTCGAATCTGGTCTGAAACAATATTCCCTCAAAAAGAGCGATATTGTGATGAATGTCGAAGATTCTGTGTCGGGCATTCGTCCCTATGTCGGGGCGGCCCTTATAAAAGGGGTGAAAATGACCGATCCCCTGATACAGTCTGTGATGGGTATCCAGGAAAAACTTCATCTGACCCTTGGGCGGAAGCGCGTCAAGGTGGCCATCGGCGTGCACGACTACGATCATGTGGAACCACCATTTACATACAAGGCCATTGATCCCGAGGGAGTAACATTCGTGCCTTTATTCAAGGACGAGGAAATGGACCTTGCAGAGATTCTTCGAAAACATGAGAAAGGTATCGATTACGCCTTTACACTGGAAGGATTTGACCGCTACCCAATCATTATCGACCGGAACTGGGACGTTCTATCGTTTCCTCCCATCATAAACGGTGAATTGACCGCTGTAACAGAGACTACCACCAATTTATTTCTGGATGTTACAGGAAATGACGCGAAGACCGTTTATTATGCTCTGAACATTCTGGCCACCATGTTGGCGGAACGTGGTGGACAGATATATACCGTAGAAGTAAAGTATCCCGACCGCATCGAGATTCTTCCCGATCTGGACGCCCGGGACATGGAATTGGATATTAGCATGACGAACCGGTTTCTCGGCACGGACTTTTCCATTGACAATATCTCGTTATATCTTTCAAAAATGGGTTTTGACACAATACCCTCGGAGAGAGATAACAAAAATATATTGATCGTGAAAATTCCCGCTTACCGGACCGACATTCTTCATACTGTAGATCTCATCGAGGATGTGGCGGTAGGATACGGATATGACAATTTTTCAACTCTGCTCCCGCAGTCCATGACCTTCGGGGAGACCCGTCCCTTGGAGGAGATCTGCGAGCATATCAAGTATTTTTTCGTAGGACAAGGTTTTCTCGAGGTGATGACACTTGCACTGTCCAATGACGATGATCAATTCAGAAAAATGGGTATGCCGGTGGGTGAAAGAGTTATAATTAAAAATCCTATCAGCAAGGACCACACCAACATTCGCGTGTGGCTTCTCCCGACACTTCTCAATATCCTGAAATCAAATCTACACCGTGATCTTCCACAACGGATATTCGAGGTCGGGGATATTGTATTGAACGGGAATAACTTTCGAAAGGTCGGTGGATTGGCAATACATAGAAAAGCCTCCTTTACCGAGATAAAGGGACTTGTAAAATCCCTCTTGTCGGCTTTCGGGATCAACGATTATGACATTGTACCGGTGGAGCACCCCTCATTTGTTGTGGGAAGGACCGGGCAAGTGGTCTTCTCTAAAGGTCCCGCCGGGATTTTCGGTGAATTGCACCCCCGCACAATTACTAGGTTTTCTCTGGGGAATCCGATTATCGCCTTTGAATTCAATGTGGGGGCTTTTGGTTTATAGCTTTTTGTTTCAGAATATAGCGGTTATTTGAGTTGAGAGATGAGGGACATCAATGGAGATCACTGTAATAAAAAAGACCGGTCGCGATTTTTCACAAACTCTGGATTTGCCTCCCCATTCCACTCCCATGGACCTGATGGAAAAATTCGGAATGTTCGTGGACATAACCATATGCCTTAGGAATAGTAAAATAATTCCATGTGATCAGGAGTTGGCCGACGGGGATCAGATCACCCTTTTGAATGTTGCCTCGGGTGGATGATTATGAACGGGGTATGGAATAGATCATTTTCGGTTGATTCGTATTTCAGAATTTTTTTCATAATTGCAATACTGCTGTTTTCCAGCCAAACGGCTATGTATTCTTGTACTAGTTCTCCCCTCTCTAAGATCGGATCCGACCCTTCACACACCCTGTCAGATGATGAATCTGACCATGCTGGGCAACCCGATTTGAGGGATCGGAATAATCCTCGTACGCCCGATGTTGATATGCCGAATTTATTTTCTGATCTCCGCATTAGTCTTCATATGGGGGATACTTCCGACAAGACAAGCCCTTCAGCATCGTCTACGAGGGGTGAAACTAGGGAATTCATAGTTTCCGGAGGTAATACCATCACTGCCGAGTTGAAAAAGACGGGCGAGAACTGCTATCTCTATGTTGAAGAAGGTTATCTTTTTTTTCCCGATGACATTGTGGGTGAATTCGATGACAGCATCTATCCGGAGCTGTCCACAATAATGGGAACCCCCGGCGATATCGACGGGGATGCTAGGATCTATATTCTCTATTATAACATGGGGAACAATGGTATTGCTGGTTACTTTCATCCTAATGATCCCAACCGCCTTGATCTCCTTTACCTGAATCTTTATTATGACCCAGGAAAAATGGTGGTCTCCCACGAGTTAATCCACCAGATCCAGAATAATTATGACAAGGCCGAGGAAAGATGGATCGATGAGGGGCTTGCGGAGATGGCGAAGATCCACCTTTACGGTGAGCCCCGTTCAAACTCATTCATGGAACATTTTGAAAATCTGCCCTCAATCTCACTGAACTGGAAATCATATTCCAACCTTTCTTATATAAATTGGGCCCAATACGGTATTGCATACGTATTCCAGCAATATATCTTTGATCAGTTCGAGGGTCTGGATTCTTCCGGATTGATCCTTCGGGACGGATTTTCCTTCGACACCGGGGCCAATGAGAAGTACCAGGGGATCGAAGGGATAAATAATTTTTTTAACTTGACTGGTTCACCCCCGGAATTTAACTCATTTTTCTGCAACTGGACCGTTGCGAATCTTTTGAATAACGACAATATTGGCGAGGGTACGTGGGGCTATTCTTCGATGGACATTTCAGTTCAACCAACAGTATCAGTAAAGAACGGCGCCTTGAACGAAAGCAGGGAAATTAGGTCATATGCGCCTTGTTATATCCATGTGAACCGTACTGCGAGGCCCCTGACAGTCCTTATAAATGCCGGAGAGGGCATGTCACTTGCCATTGTAAGTAGGAGCAATGAATCATCGAGAGCAGACATGGTAGATATTATAGAGCTAGCCGCCGGTGAGAACGAGTTCATCTTAGATACCGACGACTCTCGTTGGAAAGATATAATCCTTGATGTTATCAACCACAAAAATGCAGATGAAATATTTTCTTTCGAGATCTCTGAAATTCCTTTGAAACCACCGGTAGCAGTTGCAGGAGAGAACATGACCGTGACCGAGGGGGAAGAAATTATCTTCAACGCCAGTGCTTCCTTTCATCCTGAAGAAATCGAGATAGTCCGGTATCGATGGGACTTTCAAAACGACGGTATATTTGACTCGGAAGGGATGGTGGCAAAGCATACATATTACGAACCTGGGGATTACACCGTGCTTCTCCAAATAGTTGACAACTTTGGGAATGAGGCACAGGATACTTTGGAACTTACTGTCCACAAAATTAACAATCCTCCGGAGATCGAGGTATGGCTCTCTAAAAAGCAGCCGCTAATATTCGAAAACGTAACTATCGACGCTTCGAACACCACGGACCCCGACGGAGATATCATGGATTTTGACTGGGACTTTGGCGAAAACGGGAACTCCAATGATATTGGACCATCCCCAAGTGTTTTCTTTTCGATTCCTGGGAGAAATCTTATAGTGTTGAACGTGAGCGACAAGCGCGGTATGTTTACTACAAAAGAGATCGTTGTTTACGTTAAAGAAAACAGTATGCCGGTGGCCATTGCCCCGGGAGATATGTCTGTGAACCAGGACGAATCCTTCGTGCTCGAAGACGAGGGGTCCTATGATATAGACGGTCATTTTCTCACATACGAATGGACTGATGGGGAAATTACGAAATACGGCAAGATGGTGAACTGGGAATTTTCCTCTCGGGGCAGGTTTCCCATGAATCTGCACGTTAGGGATGAGCTGGGCGGAGCGGATAAGGATTTATTCTACGTCAAGGTGAATGGTCCACCGATGATCAAAATAGAGCATCCGTCCGAGATAAAGGTCCGGGAGAGTGTGATTCTGGATGCAGGGGGTACCCGGGACCCGGAGGGTGACAGATTGGAATTTTCCTGGACCGTGGGAGGTACCGAGCTTGCAGGAGAGAATGATGATCGATTGGAGTACGTTTTCACGCAAGTCGGTCCGACCTCCGTCACCCTAAACGTTAGAGATTCATACGGAGCACGATCTTCAAAGAGGCTCAATATTACGGTTGCCCCGCAGCCAGAACTAAAAAAACTTATTTTAATTATTCCCAAAAATGGGGCCGTATTCACTGACAAGATCGGCTTCAAAGGAGGCAACGGAGGAAACGAAGAACTCGATGCTGTTTATATCGTTGTGGACAACGGCAACTTGAGAGCGGCGGTAGACATTTCTGGAGTTGGTGACTGGTCATCCTGGGTTTATACTCTCGAAGCGAGAATGATGGCGCTGGGACCGCATACGATAAATGTATACGGAACCATCGGTGATCGAACCACTCCGGTTGCAGAGATTACCGTTTACGTTGAGGAACCGGAAGAAAAAAAAGTACCGGAGAGATACCCGGATGATCATTCAACAGATGGAAATGAAGAGATTGTCGGAGAAAAGATCACTTTGGATTATTATATCTACGCTATACCGGTAGGGGCTTTTATTTTCTTAATATTGATAGTCGGGATACTGGTCAAGAGAAGGAGAGACCACAGGAAAGAGTTGAAAAAACTTCTCGAAGAATTACTTGCCTGAATAGAATTTCTCTATCAAACATATTTTTCTAGAACAACCTGAAGTGCCGAGCGCCCATTCAATCGATCTACCGTTTTTAGGAACATCTGGGGAATGGTTTGAAATCCCTTAATTTTCAGCTCTGCCATTAGCGGAATCGATTATATTCTCACTATTTTAATTTGCGCCGCTGTTTAAGCCATGAAAATTGGGCGAATTGTTTCAACACTGTTCATGAACAGGCCAATTATATAGTACCGGGAATCTATGGCACTAGGTGTAGGCAAATCATTTCTTTGGGCACAGGGGCGATTTATCAAGTTATATCCGCAAAACGCGCATCTTGCGGTAATAACTAGTATCACCTGCTCCTTCCTTACATCACCTCTCGGTCCTGTGCCCGTTTTTCACCTCCCGTTCATTTTTTTTTCTTGGTATTACCGCCTCTGGGATGTTATTGATAAATTATAGGCAAAGTTAATAATACAATCAGAAGTTAGCTTAAGGCCATTGCGTTCGGAGGGTGTCGAGGGATTATCTATTCCGTAATGCCCCCTTATGGCACATTACCCAACGGAGGTGTAAAAATAACGGCCTGGCCCGAAATGATCTGGGATGTTATCCTTGGTGTTATCGTGGTAATTTCGTTTAGTATATCTTACATTGCAGCCATGTCATACCGCCGAACGAAGAATCCAAAAATTCTAAAGATAACCCTGAGTTTTTGTCTGTTCTTCATCAAGGGTATCGTACTTGCTGTTATAACGCTTTTTACTACTCTCCTGGATAATATGGGTGACCTGGCCCTGATCCTTGATGCCGTGATATTGATCGACATGATTATTCTGATAGTGTTATATCTTTCCATATTCAAGAAATGAGCACTACCTTTCACACGGTGAGGTTTCCCATGAAGCACAAGGGCGTACTGGAACTTGACACCAGGAAGACCATATACGATTACATCGCTTCCCATCCAGGTTGTCATTTCAGGGCCCTTTACAGGGGATTGAAGTTACCCACAGGAGTAGTCGATTACCATCTGAAGTACATGGAGGACAAGGAACTCATCGTATCGAAGAAAAGCGCTGGCTATAAAAGATATTATATACGCGATACACTGAAAACTCAGGACAAAGTACTTCTTGGTATACTCCGTCAGAAAACCCCTCGCGATATCATCATTTATATCCTGCTGAACAAGGGGGCGAGTCACGGGGAAATAAAAATGGAATTCAAGATTTCCGCCTCAACGTTCTCGTACCATATTAATAAGATAGTATCGTCTGGTTGCATATATTTTGAGAAGATCGGACGAAAGAAACGATACTACGTCAAGAACCCGGATGAGGTTGCACTTGCTCTTGTCACATACAGAAAAGGATTCGCCGACGCGGTGGTTGACTCTTTTGAGGAGGCTTGGATGGACATCCACATTTGATTTAGTATCAAAAACGTTCATGAACAACTAAGCTATAAAACCCTATACTAATGTATGAACCATGCGCTAGAAAACCGGAATCTTCCAAATTCAAATGAATCGAGAGTTGAAAACTGGTAAAAATGTTTATAATAAAACAAAGAAATAACCATGTGTAATATTCCCGTACTGATATAGATTGAACGGAGGAAAAGTATGAACAAGAAGTTGATTGCAATCCTGATAATAAGTACCATTGCTGCTGCAAGCATGATTATGGCAGTCAGCAACAAAACGACCGCTAAAGAGAATACCCGTTACATTGTGGATTCTTCCTACGATTATTACGTGGAAGAAGGAATGAAGACTAACGTCTATTGGCTGTATTCGTGGCACAAAGATAAGAAGATATGGCATCTTTCGGATATTAGAATTGACGGCGGGACCAACAACTATAACCTTGCCAATCTGAATAGTACATATAACAGTCCCAACTCGGCCCTTACACTCAATTTCCCATGGATGCACTCCCAGGATAACAAATATCCTTTGAACGGCCTCACAGCCTCCTACGAAGCGGGGATTACCCCCTTCGTGAACTTCACGATAAACACTAATTATGTTCCAGGGAAGATCATTAATTTCGAGGTAAGATTCGATTCGAATGGTGACGGCACATACGAGACAAAAGCTCTTTTCAGCCCGTATACCACTCAATGGGATCAGGCTGCAAATGACAACCAGCACAGGGAAGAGAAGATACGGGCTCAGTTCACAGGCTATTCCAACGGGGCTCCCGGAAACATGGTTAACGGTAAGATACAGATGGCATTCTGGCGAACGGATGGGATAACCGATAATCCGGGTACGGCTGTCAACGAGGATTGGCTGACCATCTACTGTGGTGCGTTCACACCGGCGAAAGAGAGCTGGGTTGTCCTCCCCTTCAAGTGGGCGAACCTGAACCCTGTGGCGGTAATAGGGCCCGACCCTGACCAGAAACCCACTGACTGGTGGCTGGAGCCTCCCGAAGACCCCACCTCCCCGCACTACGGCCAATACGTGGCCAACTACAGCGTCGAGATGTTCGGCTCGGATTCCTACAGTCCCATAGGGGTCAATATAACCTCCTACATGTGGGAGTTTTCCTACAAAGGGCATACCGGTACCGGGGAGATAGCGAAATGTAACAATCACAATTTTTGCAAACAGCAGGGTCACAGATACTATTATCCCGGCATATATTGGATCCAACTATGGGTCACTGATGCCAACGGCAGGGTGGGGTGGGCCGATCACTGGATAAACGTGACAAAGGACCCGGGGGTGATACCGGAGATTGAGACCTTCCTCATCGAGCCCAATCCCGCTCTGGTCGACACGGAGGTCGATCTTACCGTTTTTGCCACCGATCCGGATGGTCATGCGTCACTGCCGATAGACGTGATCTACTACAAGTGGGATTACGATGGTGACGGCATATGGGATACCAACGCCACCGAATCAGGAATTGCAAAGCATATTTACGAGGAACCGGGAACATACACTGTG
Source organism: Thermoplasmatota archaeon (assembly GCA_030740765.1). Taxonomy (GTDB): domain Archaea; phylum Thermoplasmatota; class Penumbrarchaeia; order JASLWR01; family JASLWR01; genus JASLWR01. The sequence goes on along the minus strand of JASLWR010000030.1, from coordinate 17,441 downwards.
AAAGTGGCGGCCCTAGACGGCCCTGAAAATAATCCGGATACTTTGACTGGAGTAAAAGAGATGGTATTGGTCATAAAGGAGAATGATGGACCGATCATTAATTTCACGGTATCCACGGATTTCAAGAAAGTCAATTATCCCGAACACAACAGCATAATGGTCATAGTGGGTGAAGAGGTCTCTTTGGATTTCTCCAACTGTAATGATCCGGATAATCTCCCCGGTTTCGATACTGGAACTCATTATTCACTCCAGGTTAAGGCGGACTTCAAGGACGGTCTTGGCGCAGAGATCCAGTATGGCAATAATGTGGTTTACAATTACACCTACAAGGAAGCGGGTCCCTACAATATGTATTCCATTGCAATAATCGTGTCAGACGGTGACATCGAATCTCCCGTCACCTTTTACGTTATCATTGACGTACCACCTAAAGCTGATGCCGGTCCCGACCAGGGAACACCAAGGCCCGGGCTGGAAGACCTGTCAACCGAGGATTCTGTCTTCTTCGACGGGTCGGCTTCCTTCGATCCCAACGACGATACTGACAAGAACGAGATAATAAGCGGGTCCGAGATCGATAACTGCACCTATCAGTGGGATTTCGGGGATAACACTACTTCTAGCCTTTCTAACAGACCCTATGCCAACCATAGCTATTCTGCTCCCAAAACTTATGAGGTTCTTCTGACGGTTACGGACCCAAGAGGGCAGATAAGCAGAGACAAAGCAAAGGTGATCGTGCTTTCTCCCAACAGTCCCCCCGTGGCGGTGATAGACCTTACGGGCGGCGACACCACATACGAAACTTTCCAGGAGATTCTGTTCAATTCGGATAGCTCATTCGACCCCGATAACGAGACCAACGGCAGGGTTTTGAAGTGGTTCTGGGATTTCGGTGACGGAAACAACAGCACGGAAAAGAATCCGAGTTACAGGTATGCCGACGGAAACCAGTACACAGTATCTTTAAAGGTTGTGGACGACCGGGGCGACAGCAGCGTGGTGACCACGAAAGTGGTGCAGATCAACAATAGAAAACCGGAGGCGAAGATCCGACGTCTGGAGACTACAAAATGGGAGACCAAAAAGCCATACACATTCACCTCGGTTTCCACGGACATGGATGGCGATGTAGTCTTCTTCGAATGGACCATTGATGACGTGATCCTGGATGAAAATACTAATGAGATCGAGTACACTTTCGACGATTCCGGACCACACAAGATCGTACTGACCGTGAAGGACGACGACGGCGCCGTGAACGACATGTCCGACGAATTTTCCGTCTACTCCATTGACATCGTAAAACCGGTGACAGAAAAGTCCCCCGGATTTGAACTTGCCCTTGTCGTTATGGCCATCGCCCTTGTGGGCTTGGTTGCCACAAGGCGAAAGCGCAGGGTATGATACTTTGTCATTCAGTAACCCCCGGAGGGATCTGTCCGGGGGAATTATTTTTTTTTCTCTTATAATGATAAAAATCTTAAAATAAATATATGGCGGTAATTGATATACTGTCTGCCCAAATAATTAATCTCCCTTGGGAAAACGATATCATGATGAGATTGAATCGCGATGATAAAGGCGTGGCTCCGGTTTTGGAATACCTTTTCGCTTTTACGGTGTTCGTGCTGGTCCTCAGCGTTTATTTCACCTCTCTTGGGACACTTTTTCCCGGTTACAATACGGAGACAACTCACCTTGAGGAAAAATGTCTTGTTCTCTCGGATTCCCTGATGGGAAATACCGGCTGGTTGAAGGGCGAGACGCTTCAGGATGGTGGGACGGAGGAATGGGAGACTCACAATTACAACGATCTCAATCATGTTTCCCACCTTGAACTTGTATCGTTGGGTCTCTGTGCGGAGAACGACAGCTACGGCCTGCTATCGTACGATAAGATCACTGCTCTTGAGATGAAGGTGGATTTCAATACATTCGCAAAGATATTCTCCTTAAATAACAATCTACACGCGAACATCACGGTTGAAACCGAAAATGATATCATTTCGGCAAGTTTTGGCGCCACCGTCACCAAGGCTTCCCGAGAAATGGTCACAGTGGAACGCATTTGCGTCATCTGGAAGAACGAGGCAAGGATAATGGGCAAGCTCACGGTGAAACTTTTCTACGGCGGTGTAATAGAATAAAAAAGGTGAACATATATGAGATATCTGTTAATGACATGCATTCTTGCGATCTTCTTCTTGGCCGTTCCGGCCACCGCCATCGCTGAGAAACCTAGCATTGGTACTCCCGATATAAAGATAAATGGTGATACTCCGGAGGATGCTGAGCTGACCGTTACAGTGGCGGTAACCGGCGAGGACATCACTGAAGTGCTCCTTGCAATACAGCCCTGCACCGATACTGCCTGTTTAATTCCGGTCTATGTCGAAATGGAATCCGTGGGATCGGGCCAGTACATGGGAACTTACTCCGAGTTCGAAGGGAGTTACGAGTACTATCAGTACTGGTTAGTGGCGGAGAACAGTGGGGGTGAGTCCCAGCAGAACGATTACGCAAAGCTCAAGGGTCTTCCGGGATATGAAGATAACGAGACGGATGACGACGACAGCACTAGTAATGATGATATTCCACCTGAAAACGACACCGACGAGAATGATGATGAGGACTCGCCCGGGTTTGAAATAGTTATGGTTATCGGGTCCGTAATATTATTGGGAGTTTTCTTCCGGAAAAAATAAAATTAGTCTTTCATCAGCTCAGCCAGTTTTTCATACATTTCCTCCGCGCTTTTCCACCTTATCTTTTTTTGCTTTTCGAGCGCGTGCATTATAATATAATCTAGTTCGGGTGGGACCTCAGGATTCAAACTGCTGGGGGGTGGTGGCTCCTCGTCGGTGATCATGCTGCGTATCCTTGCGGGGTCTTCATCGTAGAATGGTTTCTTTTTTGTCAATATTTCGTAGAATATTACTCCAAGCCGAAAAACGTCGGTGGATTTTCCGGGTTTACCGAATTCCTTTGGTCGAAGCTGCTCTGGCGCGCAGTATGCAAGCCTTCTTTTATTCCCCAGGATCTTTTTAGGATTCAAGGATATGAGGAAATTATCGAGACACCAGTCCGATATCTTAGCGATTCCCTTCTCGTCAAAAAGGATGTTCTCGGGTTTGAGGTCCTTGTGTATCACTTCTTTATTGTGTGCATAGGACAATCCCTGCAGGAGCTGTCCAATGATGTTGATCACTTCATCCATGGAAAAGTTATGGTTCTTCATGAGGTCATTGAGATCCCCGCCATTGACATTTTCCATGGCGATATATGGCGCAGGCCCGAATCCGCTTGAGGATAATCTCACTATGTTTTCGTGTTCGAGGCCCTTCCATTCCTTGGCATCTGCCTTGAACTCCGCCATGGTTCATTCAACGGGAAGCCTGATGAAAAAGGTGGTCCCTTCCCCTTCGGTACTTTCGAAATTTATTCCTTCATGGGTCTAATACCCCGGAGCTTGTTCCGAGATTCAATTCTTTGCGATAGTCCGGTCCCGAAGGGAAATAATTCCGTAATGCCCCGGAGCTTGCTCCGAAGTGAGCGAAGCGAACGATGGGATCGGAATTATTAGGGCTTCGCTTTACTTTTTCTGATTCCCGAATTACTTTCCCGTTAATTTTTTTTTTAGATGAATCGTATGACCATTTCAGCAATGCGAGGGCCATAGATCGAGTGACAAAACTAGTTCCAAATAGAGCCACTTTTCTCAAGGAATCCACCTCTTTCTTACTGATTACAGCCATTTGTTTCACCTGAAATCCTTCGAGTAGATATCTCGTTTTCCGCTTTTTCTATTATCGATCTGCTCATAGCCTTCAGTATCGAATTACGTCCCTCCGATAGGTAAATCAGCCAATCTTTGTTCTCGAGATAATAATCTTCAACGGAAAGAGATCCCATAAAATATACATGCAATAATCGGATATTTAAATCTTACTATGCCATTTTAACTTATTTAGAATGGATATATCAATAAAATACCTCAATAAGTGGAGTCTTCCCCACAAAGCACCATATTAATATTGAATTCGATACTATTTCGTTATTTTAAGAACTGAAAATCAGAGTGAGGAGTTCTGAAAAATTATTTGTTCATTAATTGCTTAACTGTTTCGAGAAGATCAGGATTCTCTTCAATCAGTCTTAACATGCCTGCAAACTTCTGCATGTCATCCAATATCTTGGGGTCCTCTTTGGCCGCGCTTGAAAAATCAACAGCAAGCTCCCGCTCCTTCTCCTCGATATCCCTGACCGCCTCCACTGTCAATGCCATCCCGCACATGTAGCAGAACTGGGCGTCCGGTGGAATGCTTTTATCGCACCGAGGGCAATTGGTGGGGGTGAGCTTTGAAATCGTCGGTTCCTCTTCGTCCTTGATCCCGTGCATTCTCCCGTACGCCGCGTCTATCTCCCTGCCCGACAGGTGGACGTATCTAGCCGGTATATCGCTTCCCTGCACCCAGCCGAACCATTCACAGAGCTGGGCCTCCGTAAATTTATTGGCCAGGTAGGTTGCCCGGCTATGCCGAAAATGATGGGGGTTTACCGGCTTTTCAATCCCAGACCTTGCCATCGCTTTGCCGATAGCATTCGTAAGCGCTCTGTAACCGGTCTTCTTGCCTGTTCCTCTGGTTCCGACATTGACCCACAGCGGGGCCAAGGGGCTTCTTCCATCCGGATGCGCATTCAACCACTGGTTGATATGAGGAACAGAGGAAATAAGAGGTATCTGGCGGGGACCGGTCTTTCCGTTCACAATAATTTTAAGTCCGTATTTGTGCTCTTCAAGATCGCCCACCTTCATGCTGTCGACCTCCCCTACTCGGGCTCCGGTCTCCCAGATTATTGCGATAAAAGCTTTATCCCGAAGGCTTGCCGCGCACTCGATTAATTTTTTGACGTCTTCCTCGGTATACATTGCCTCAGGTAGTTTTTTTTTCGAGTTGCGGTGGCTCACCTTCATCCATTCTACGCATTCGGGATATCTGTCTCCGCCGTTGATCCATTTGTAAAAAGTCTTCATCACTGTTTTATAGTCAACTCGTGTCGTATCGCCGATATCTTTTCGATCCTTCAACCACATTACAAAATTCTCAATATCTCCCCGGGTCCCGTTTTTAAAGTCGAAATCGATATTTTCAGCGGTTTTCTTTAAATGAACAAGTATTTTATAGATCCTCGCAGGAGAATAATCATTCAGCTGCAAATGCCTATAATATTCCAACAACGTCTCCTTGTTTTGGAACGAGATTTGAGGGCTATTTCGAAGCCCTTCGATAGCTCTATCAATACGATGCGAATATAAAAACAAGGTCATAGTACCATCTGGCTAATGGCCTTCAAAGTATAAATTTGTTGGCTTCGTATTGTAAAGTAAGAGCCACCAGAGGGATTCGAACCCCCGACCTGCTGATTACAAGTCAGCTGCTCCACCTGCTGAGCTATGGTGGCATGTCCGCGGATAATAGAAATTATTTCTTATAAATATTCCGTAAAGAAGTTTGTTCACGCTGGGGTGCAGTTATCTAAGAATATGGCTATATTATCGATGGCGAGCGTATGTTCAGCTCTGAGTACCCATTCCTAGAAGCTTTTCAACGAGAGGGGCAAAGCTAATCTTTTTTATGGTGACCAGTTTATTTAATGAAAAAAGCCTGTTTATCTGTGTTTCCCCACTAATTCCGTTCTCCTTCAGCAACTTGAGTATCCGCCATTTTTCGGATTTAAAATAATCGAAGTTCTTGTAGACTGATATGCTCACTATCTCGAACTCTCTGGTAGCCATGAAAACGACGTAGGGGGATTTTTCTATCTCCTCTTCCACCATCTTACGGACATTGCCCGATTTTGGAGATAATCGGGTATGGGAAAGAGTTATTATCTCGATCCCGAGCTTCTTAACATCGATAAGGTTTATAGGAGTTATAAGGCCATTCATCTCCAGTTTCCGATGAGCTGCTGAAACCGTATGACGTGACATTTTCGTTTCTTCCGCTATCTTGGCGTAGTTATATGCTGGATTCTTCAGTGCAGCCAGTAGAACTTTCTTTTCGGCAGTGGTTAACTTGACTTCCTGGTCATACTTGAACATGTCTGCCACTTTTGTGACCTGGAATATTGGGCTGTTTTTCGGAATGTCTTCAAGTATCCGATCCATCTTGAAATGAACCCTGAGAAACTGGGAATAATCGAAAAACCTGGAAATGGTGGATAATTTAAAAGGGAAAAGTACTTCATTGGGATGTTCATCCTCGAGAAGGTTGTTCTCACCAAAAAATTTCATCCGAATATCATTTATCCGACAGAGATTCGTATAATCTTCAGAAAAAGATATGGAAAACCCACGGTGGATCTCACCAACCGATAGAACCATCTCGTCAAAAATCTCAATATTCCCACGAGTTTTTTCAACCCTCTCCTCCACAGATATGATTGGATTGAAACTCGTATAGACCACAGCCATCATCTCGCATCCCAAGCGATGAAGGTCCGGTATCTTCAATGGAGTGAACATTCCACGTTCGTACAATCGCTGACGTACGGTATTGAAGGTGGAGTATTTGATATCTAGTGCTCGCGCGATCTCCTTGTCAGTCATTCTGGGAAGACTTACAAGACCGTAAAGGACCTTTTTTTCGTTTGTTGATAGAAATTCGACCATATCAAATACCTTTATTAACTAGCTTGATGATAAAATTTTCCTTAAAATTCAACATTAATCTAAATCTAATCATTTATTTTGGACATGTTTAAGAAAAAAGAATGAAATATGCTCAATATTATTGCTCCCGTTCAACGATTCCGTTTTTTAGGTAACTTACAAAGTCTCTAAGAAGAAAAATTATTTATAGGGGGGATAAATTTTGTTTACCAGTTCTTTCGTATAGATGCTTTTGGAGGTATGTAATTGTCTGACAAGATAAAAGTGGAAAATACAATTGTGGAGATTGACGGAGATGAGATGACTCGTATCATGTGGCAAATGGTCAAGGAACGCCTCCTTTTTCCATATCTGGATGTGACAACCGAGTATTATGATCTGGGTCTGAAGAAGAGAGATGACACCGATGACCGGGTAACAGTTGACGCGGCAAACGCTATAAAGAAACACAAGGTAGGCGTCAAATGTGCAACGATCACCCCCAATGCAGCAAGGGTAAAGGAATATGACCTGAAGAAACAGTGGAGAAGCCCTAATGGCACAATCCGGGGAATGCTCGATGGGACTGTATTCAGGGCACCGATTCTTGTGAATAATATTCCCCCATTCGTAAGAAAATGGAAAAAACCCATTCATATCGGAAGACATGCATATGGTGATGTGTATAAAAACCAGGAGATCCGGGTGGAAGGACCTGGCAAAGGAGAGATCGTGTTCACTCCGGAAGGCGGTGGGGAAGCTATCAGAAAGACTATAATGGATTTTAGCGGTCCCGGTATTCTACAAGGCATACACAACACAAACCAATCCATCAGCAGCTTTGCCAAGTCCTGCTTCACCTACGCGTACGACCAGAAAGTCGATCTATGGTTCAGTACCAAGGATACAATATCGAAAATCTATGATGTGACCTTCAGGGATATATTCGAGGAGGAGTTTGAGACGAACTGGAAAGAGAAGTACGTAGAAGCTGGGCTCACATATTTTTTCACCCTCATCGACGATGCAGTGGCAAGAATAATGAAATCCGAGGGCGGAATGCTCTGGGCATTGAAGAATTATGATGGCGACGTAATGTCAGACATGCTCGCTTCGTCCTACGGAAGCCTAGCAATGATGACGTCGGTGCTTGTATCGCCGCACGGGTATTTTGAATACGAGGCGGCCCATGGGACCGTCCAGAAGCATTATTACAAGCATCTGGAGGGGGAAAAGACTTCAACGAACTCCATGGCTCTCATATTCGCCTGGACCGGTTGTTTGAAGAAAAGAGGCGAGCTGGACGGCACTCCAGATGTGGTCAGTTTCGCAGAGATGCTCGAAGAGGCGGCAAGGGAAAGCATCGAAGAAGGCATCATGACCGGAGATTTAATGTTAGTTGCTGCACCCCACCCAAACAATAGGAAGGTCTTAACCGAAGAGTTCATCGACGAGGTGGTGAAGAGATTGAATGTAAAAATGGGGATCGACTAGGGGGTGCGAGATATGGGTCTGACTCTTACGCAAAAGATACTTGAAGCTCATGATGTATCTGGTAGAAAGACGGAAAGTTATTCTCCTGGCGATCCTATCTTCGTGAAGGTTGACGAGTGCATAACACAGGATGCCACCGGGACAATGGCATGGCTGGAATTCGAGGCTATTGACCTACCCGAGGTCAAGATGCCGCTGGTGGTTTCTTACATCGATCACAACACCCTCCAGGCTGATTTTCGGAACTATGACGACCACCAGTTCCTTCGTACTATCGCCGCAAAGAAAGGGGCGATACTGAGCCGTCCGGGAAACGGCATTTTGCATCAGGTCAATCTCGAGAACTTCGCCAGACCGGGAATGATATTTTTGGGATCGGATTCTCACACCACCACCGGCGGTGGCGTGGGAGCCATGGCCATTGGCGTGGGCGGCCTAGTGATCGCAACTTCCATGGCTGGAGAGCCATTCGAGTTGAAATATCCAAAGGTTGTTAAGGTTCACCTCACCGGTGCACTTCGAAGGCCATGGGTGACTGCCATGGACGTGATACTGGAGATGCTGAGAAGGCTTGGGGTGAAAGGGGGTCTTAAAAGGGTTTTCGAATACAGCGGCCCCGGAATAGAAAAGCTCACGGTCCCCGAGCGAGCCACCATAACAAACATGGGTGCGGAGCTAGGTGCCACCACTTCAATATTCCCTTCTGACCACCAAACCAGGCATTTCCTGAGTGCACAGGGCCGCCCGGAAGAATACCAGCCTTTGATCCCGGACGACGATGCTGTTTACGATGAGATAATCGAGATGGACCTTTCAGAACTCGAGCCCATGGTAGCACTTCCGCATAGTCCTGGAAACGTCGTAAAAATTCGTGATCTGGTGGAAAGGAAACCCATAGAAGAGATATTAGCAAAACTACCGGCAAACGTCCACGTAGCAGTAAGAGAACACGTATCGCGACTGTATCAGCGCGAGCTCGAGATCGATCAAGCATCAGTGGGATCCTGCACGAATGCTTCGTACCTTGCCCTTGCCACTGTTTCAAGTATACTCAAAGGCCAGACAATTGCCTCCCACGTTGGCATGACCGTTTCACCCGGATCAAAGAACGTACTCGCTCAGATGGCAAAGGAGAACCTTCTCGAGCATATCGTTGATGCTGGGGCGAGATTGCTGGAAGCTACCTGCGGACCATGTATCGGGATGGGGCAATGCCCACCAACAAACGGTATCTCAGTACGAAGTTTTAACCGTAACTTTTTTGGGCGCTCAGGGGAGAAGAGCGCTGGAAGTTTTCTTCTGTCGGCACCCTCCGCAGCGCTCTTTGCGGTTCGCGGCAAGTTAGTAGATCCTTTGTCTGAAAACGATATCCACCCGGATATATTCGACGAACCTGAGAAGTTTATTACGGCGAAGAATATGTTTATCTACCCCGTGGATGCATCCCTTAGAGATAATGTCAAAGTAATAAAAGGCCCGAACATCAAGGACTGTCCAGTTAACGAACCTTTACCCTCCGAAATCCACGGCCCGGTACTCTTAAGGACTGGTGACGATATCACCACTGACGATATAATGATGGCTGGTACAAAGGTACTGCCACTACGATCCAATATACCTGCCATAGCTGAATTCGTGTTCAATCCTGTTGATGAAACCTTCGTAAAAAGAGCTGTGGAGATGAATCCGGACCACAAACGTAGGGTCTTCTTCATAGTGGGTGGTGAAAACTACGGCCAGGGCTCATCCAGGGAGCATGCTGCCATTGCTCCCATGTGGCTGGGTCTTGCCGGTGTGATCGCTAAATCCGTTGCTAGAATTCACAGGGATAACCTCATACAATGGGGGATGCTTCCACTTGAATTTACAGAATCATCGGATTATGATGGAATCGAAGGGGGCGATGAACTGAATCTGGGTGGTCTTGATAATTTAATGGGTGGGACCAATCAGCTCGTACTACGGAATAAATCGAAAAATACGGAGATTCCCGTAATACTCGACGTTTCGGATAAAGAGATCGAGATGCTGAAAGCTGGTGGTGCCCTCCCCTACGTGAAGAAGAAGGTGCTAAACAGGAACGCTTAGAATAATATTGACTGTTTAATCTGTAATTCTGGGTATTCGAATTTTTCTATTACCCTGGAAACATTTTTTTCCGCGCCACTACGGGTTATTAGCTTTGAAATGGTATAAGCTTCCATATTTTTATCGTCGTATGGGTCAAGTAAGGAATTTAACTCATCCGAATTCAGATCGTCCGAAAGCCATCTTTTTTCGTGCTCTTCTTTTAATATTACCGGCATCCTCTTTTTCGTGTTATGTATTTTTTCCATCAAGGCATTCGCTCTGGTGGTTATTATCGAGAAGGTTTCAATAATACTCTTTCCGTTCTCCCACTTATCCCAGATTCCTGCGAGCGCGAAAGCCTTCCGATCTTTAAATCTTATATAATATGGATATTTTTTTCTTGCGAACTCCCTCCATTCGAAAAAACCGTCCACCAGCACGAGGCATCGCTTTTCTCGTATCGAATGTCTAAATGATGGTTTTTCATGCAGGGTCTCGGCTCGGGCATTAAAGGTCTTGAAACGTATATTATCTGCAGACCTTTCATCCTTTATCCATGACGGTACAAGCCCCCAGGTGAGCATCCTTATTTCAGAAATATCATCATTTGTTATGACCGGCATTCGAGGGAGTGTGAAAGCGGAGGCATAATACATTGGTTCAAACAGCCCAGGATCGGCAAATGCTGCATCAAATCGTTTCTGGAGATAATCTATCTCCTTGCTTATGGTCACGGTGAAGCACATTTTATTCCTCGGGATCTCAGAACTTCTTCATGGCCTCTTTCAAGTTCTCCCTTGTGGAAGGAAGAAACCAGCAATTCAGGAACCTTTCCTCTTGCTTTTGGAGATGTCTACTTACCTGTTCTGCCACCGGGCCTGTTCGATTCTCATTTATTAATCGATAGGCATTCTCCGACATGATCCCAACAGATCGTACTTTCTCAATCGATCTTGCCAATAATTGCTCTTGGGGAACAATTTCATCAACCAATCCCATTCGATAAAGATCTTGTGATTGATAGAACTCCCCGGTACTTATCATCTCATAGGCATGGCGGTCCCCGATCAATTGATAGAGGATACGGTCACCGGGATATGGTATGGGTACTCCCAGTTTGATCTCGTTGAGACCCATCAATTTCCGTCCTTCCGAGATGAAACGATGATCGCAACAGATCGTTAAAATGCATCCCCCTGCGATGGCGTGTCCGCGAATGGCTGCAATGGTGGGTTTCGGCATTGTGTAAAGGTCTAAACATAAACGATTGTATCCCCGATAAAACTCTCTGAAACCTTCCCAATCCAGCTTAAAGAGCTCCGGTATGTTGAAACCCAGAGAAAAGAACTTCTCGTTCGAACCTGAAAGGACGAGAGAATGAATATTTGAATTCTCTTTTACATTACTGATTGAGTTGGAAAGTTCATGGACGAGAGCCAGATTTATTGGATTGGTAATTCCGTTATTTAGCTTTAGCACTGCAACGCCGTCTTGATATTCGTATTCAACCATTCGCATTTTGGCACATCCATATTGTTGGCCCTTTGCTGTGTTTCGAACCCGGGAATAAAAAGGGATAACGAGAGAAAATTCGGATTTATACAATTTGCATATTTTCAAAGAGATATCTTTCCGCCCTTCTTTAGAAATTCAAGGGCTTTGTTTGCCGCTTCCTCCTGTTTTTCATCACCATCCAAAGCGTCACTCACCAATTTGTTCTGTTCATCGATCATCGCCTTCATCTTTTGCTCTATAGCGTCCCGTTCTTCCCGGAGAAGAAGAACGTCTCCTCTGTGTGCCATGGCTCGTTTATGAAATTTGTCTGCTCGTTCTTTCTTATCCATAAACTCTTTATGCCGCCGGTCCGCCTCTCTCGAGAGATGTGTCAATTCTTTCTCTTTCTGGTCGATCTCATCCTGGTATTTTTTATATATACCATCCATTTTATCCTTGAATTTACCATTCTCCTTGACGTAGAGATCATGAAAGAATTGGGCCTTCTGTGAGAGCTGCATTACGTTGCTGTGGGCAAACTCGTGTTCTTCACGAACGCTTTCTCGTTGAATTATTTGTTTCTCGTGCTCCATCTGCTTTCGCTGATGCCCTGGAAGTTCCCTTTCCAACTCTTCGATCTGTCTTTTTAAGTCCTTTATACGGTCCATGGTCTCCAGTTCTCTTTTCTGGCTGAGCGCAGTAGTTTCGTACTGCATTGAAAGTGCCTGGATTTCCATGTTCAGGATGTTAATTTCAGTCAGTGGATCCCTGTTTTTATCCCTCGAATTTCTTCCCTCGTGATCGTCTCGGGACGACTTCATCGATCTGGTATGTCCCTCTCTCTTCCGCTTATGAACCTGCACCATGGCATGCAATTTATCTCTCTGGATACGATGTGACAACACCGCTTCATCCCTTCTTTTCTTCAGATCATCCATTTCCGCACTTCGCGTATCCTTCAATTTGCGGACCGAACTGACAACCGCTCTTCGTCTGTCATTTAACGAATTTCTTTCGTTTCTCAGGAACATTGCTTCCTCGTTCAGGGCATCACGTTTATCATACAATTTCCTTAACTTTTTTTCAGAATTGGAAAGCTTGTTCTCAAGTGATTTATTCTCATTTTCCTGGTTTTCCATATGACCACGGATCCATGTTATGTCATTAGTACTTCGATATTTATGACTGTGTTAATTGGTAATATGCTATCCGATTATTTAGATTTCGGTTCCATGACGCCAATATAATGAACGACTAATATCAACGTAGAGCCATCAGCTTCGCTATTTTTGCCCCCATCATACCTGCGATTATCCCAGCATCGATGTTCACCACCAGAAGGGGTGTGCATGATTGGAGCATACCCATCAGTGCAGCCTTCCCCTCACCACCGTAACCGTAACCGCTTGATACCGGGAGCCCAATAACAATGCCATCTATCAATCCGGCGATCACCGAAGGAAGGGCACCCTCCCTTCCGGCCGCCACAATAACCACTTTGATCCTATTTTCATGCAATCGTTTTATTACCGGTAATAAACGATGGATCCCGGCAACACCCACGTCGAAGGAAGTGAATACATCACAACCCAACTCTTCTGCACATACCTTGGCCTCGGTTGCTACAGTAACGTCTGCAGTACCGGCACTGACAACGGCTAATGTAGGTGAGTTAATTTCACTGGTGATCCTATCTACATAGTCTTTGGGGGACAAAACCATCAGCCTGGCTTCGGGATGTTTCCTGATACGGCAGGGAAGGTGGGTGAACGAATTCATTAATGGAGGGGGGACCCTCGAGAGAATTACCTTTCTGTTGTCCTCAAGCATGCAGGAGGCTATATCTATGATCTGTTGGTCCGATTTCCCGGAGCAAAGAATAACTTCCGGGATACCTGTACGTGTTTCCCTGTTCAGGTCAATTTTTGCAAAGTCAGCCACTTTTAAAATCCGGTTCCGAATCATCTCTTCACATTCATCGAGAGATATGCTGCCTTCCAGTAATTTCTCAAGTATCATCCTCATATCGGGCAGAACTGGGAAGAAAGATAAATTTCTTTCCTCTTGAAATATGATCGAAATTACCGTAACATTTAAAACAATGGTAATCTTATGAACGGTGTAATTATGATATAATATGTGAGATGGGTAATATATATGGTATGGTTTGATGAAGATCTGGAAGAAGGTAAACTCCGCTCCGCGGTTTATTTGATGATAGCATTTTCAATTCTATTTCTAATATCTTTACTCCTTGGTTTCTTTGTAATAATTTCTGGCAACCAAATTCTTGGTATAATTCTGATGGTTGGAAGTCTCCTGGCCCTATGCTTTATAGGTATTATCTTTGCAGTGTACAGAGATGTGATAAAAAAACAGATTAAGAAAAAACCGAAGAAAAAAGATGATGATATAGACGAATTGTTAAGATTGTACAGGGACTGAATTTCTTCAATACGTTTCTTTCATGTTCTACTATTTTACTTTTGTTCTCAATTTAGATTAAATTGGAGTTATACCCAGGTTGTAAGATTATATCTAGATAATCGTGTCAACTAATATACTTTACGTGTGAATCGAGGGCAAGTTATATATATGGATGAAATTAATATCAATCGTGAGACGAACATGAATAAGTTATTATTTTTTCATCCTAGAGAGGTGTTTTTATGAGCAAGCTCATGTTGAATAGGAATATGACGAATTTACTAATTTCGAAGGTCAATTATATCAAGTCCATGGGATACTATCAAGATCAGATCAATGATGATCCACGTGGACCCCCCGCGCTCCAGAATAAATATTTTATGTAGGAAAATTATAAATTCCTATTTTTTTCTGCGGTTGTTTGCAGCAATATAATCTATGCATCATTAAATTGATATAAGAGTGGAAATTCACCAAATCAAAGATCCGACATGCATGTTGAATTTACTCCAAGTTGTAAATGAAATCCCTCATGGGACCGATTTCGATGAATATTGAAAAAGGGGTAATCATCAATTCCAGATCGATATGACAGTACTCAAGGAATACGGATATCTCTCGTTATCCTTGTAGATGACCCAATTACCTTTTTCATTAATAATTTCAACCAATGTTTCACCTCCGAAATTACCGATCCTACATCTCTCTATTTTCCTCGTAACTAACGGGGCAGCCGTATGCACGATAGACCTCTTTCCACGAATTCAACTCGTCATCCATGTTTGTTACCTCCTGATATTTTTCTTATGTTTACAGTAAGTTCTCAGTGCTATATAAACGAAATATTTGGGGGTAAGTGAAAGTAAGTTTTAAATAGTAAGATCGGAAAAAAAGGGAGCCAGTAGATTTATCGAATTAATAAAATCAATATGTAATAGCATGAAAGTAAAATCTATTTTTTTCTAATCTCTAATACGTTCGATTATTATCTCACGAATTCCTATGAGATTCACCATCGCTCTTCATTATCTCTAATGTCGATATTAATTAATCATCATCATTCATAATATCCCCGGCCAGAAAGGAGTTGACAAAGCAAGAAAAATTGGATTAGAAAGGACAATTTTCTAAATACGTGTCAAACGACATAATAACGAAATTCCTCTCCCATTACAACTCCATTCGAAGATAAAAGAAAAATTTAATTAAATATAATGCGCTCTATACATGCTAATTTCAGTTAAATTCAACCGAGGAGGAAAGCGATATGGACCTCGAAACCCATCTGAAGGATACCCCTGACGACCTAGCCGAACTGATATTGACGGTGGCAGAGTGTTCCAGAAAGATCCGGGACGCATTTATGGGCAAACAGGGAATGACGGATACCAAGAACATTTACGGTGAAAGACAGGTCGCATTGGATAAGTGGGCCGACCAGCTTCTTGTTAAACGATTGGGGGACGATCTCGATACCGTGAAAACGGTTGCCTCGGAAGAACAGCAGAACATCCTGGTGTACAAGGACGAGGATGATCCATATAATGTTACACTGGATCCCGTGGATGGTTCTTCTTTGATTGGTACTAATCTTACTGTGGGTACCATCGTGGGCATATTCAAACATCACGACGTTCTGTCACAAGGAAAAAAAATGGAGGCAGCAATGTACATTCTTTACGGCCCTCTAAATATTCTCGTATATACTGCGGGGAAGGGAGTGCACGAATTCGCAATGAACAAGAGAGGCAAATACTTTTTACAGCGAGAAAACATCAGAATTCCCAATGGAAAAATATATGCACCTGGTGCCCTTAGAAGGGATTACCTACCCATTCATAAAAAATATATCGAAATGCTTGAAGATGACGGTTACAAGCTGAGATACAGTGGTTGTTTTGTTGCAGATGTCCATCAATTATTATGTAATGGTGGCATATTCACCTACCC
This sequence comes from Thermoplasmatota archaeon, assembly GCA_030740765.1. Lineage (GTDB taxonomy): Archaea > Thermoplasmatota > Penumbrarchaeia > JASLWR01 > JASLWR01 > JASLWR01. Next base: position 1,348 of record JASLWR010000030.1, on the reverse strand, counting down.
CGGCTTCAAAGGGCGGGAGAGTGGTAAGCTTCGCCTGCTTTTCGAGGCTAATCCTATGGGATTCATAGTAACCAAGGCCGGAGGCGCCGCAAGTACGGGCCTAGGCAATATTCTCGATGTACGCCCCTCGTCCGTTGCTGACAGGGTTCCGATATATATCGGTGGCAAAAAGGAGATCGAGTTGATAGAGAGATTGAATCGTGAGAACATTTGAACAAATTATCAATATTGTACTAAATAATGCACATAGTTAAAGCCAAATTTAGGAAGAAGGGTGAACAGAATGAACCATTATAAACCAATGTCTGGCAAGATCCTGTTTGATAGAGTAAGGGATCGAAATACGATTATCATGGCGGTAAATACGAGAGTGACAGCTGGGGTTGTTAGGGGAATTTTCAGAGCGGCGAAGTTTATGGATTCGGCGGTGATCTTCGAGCTTGCAAGGTCTGAATCAAACCTAAAAGGAGGTTACACCGGCCTTCTGCCCGGAGACTTCGCTAAGAATACTATGGAAGCAGCAAACGACATAGGTTTCGATGCCTGGGTATTACATGCGGATCATATAACCATTAAAGAAGGCACCCTCGAGGAATTGGAATCTACAAAAAAACTTATCGATAACCAGATTGAAACTGGATATACTTCCTTTGCCATAGATGCTTCCCATCTATTCGATTTCAAGGGGGGGAATCTTCGCGAGGAACTGGCTTTAAACATCGATGCTACAACTGAGATCGCTAAACATATAGAGGCGAAAATGCCCAATGGGGATTACGGGCTTGAAGTGGAGGTGGGGGAGATCGGGAAGGAAGGCACTGATGGTAGGGTATTAACGAAACCGGAAGAGGCGGTGACATTCATCTCTGCACTGAACCAGAATGGTGTCTACCCACAAGTTCTGGCCATAGCAAATGGCAGTGCACATGGGAATACATATGATGCCTTGGGCAATCTCGTGGACCAGGTTTCAATTGATATTCCGCAGACAACCGCCGTCGCAAAAGCACTACGAGATATGAACCTGAATGTCCGCATAGCGCAGCATGGAATAACCGGCACCCCGCGGGAACTCATCAGCACTAAATTTCCCAAAGGGGACATTATAAAGGGAAACGTTGGGACTTTTTGGCAAAATCTGGTATTCGATATTTTCAAGATTTATCAACCGGATCTCTTTAAAAGGATGCGAACCTGGGTTATTGAGACTTATCAGGAAAAGGCCCCCGGGCTTGCTCAAGAATTGATTTTTGGAAAATTCGGGAAGTTCGCAATAAAACAATTCTTCGACGAGATATACAGTGTGGATGAAGACACCATCGAGGCAATGGAATCTATAGCATATGCC